>JAIEQN010000678.1 GCA_019747685.1 Gemmataceae bacterium | reverse complement strand
CGGGCGAGCCGTCGGCCGCCGACCTGGCCGAACAGATTCGCTCGCTCCGCAACTCGCACCCGGCTGCCGGTGAACCGCACCCGACATTGTCCCCGTACCCACCCACCTCCAACCGCCGGTCACGCCGCCCAGTTCCGGTGGATGGAACAGATTCGGGCTTGAACCTGACGGGAAATGTGGGCGACGAAAGTAGCTCCACGGCCGACACCGCTCCTACTCCACCGGACACGGCCGCACCGTTCGGCGAGCGGTTCGGCCGCCGTCGCTGCGGACCGCCGACGCTGTTCTGACCGTTCAGGAAGCCCCGTGTCGGCGACGGCGCAGCCCGCCCCCGCATCCGCGTGAACACGGAAACACGATCGGCCGGAGTCCGTGGCGTGGAGTAGCGGCCGCGATTTTAGGGGCTGTGACAGTGTGTCTGGAAACCGGGGGCGGGTTCGGTTATCGTCGTCGGGTATGAACAGGAAGCCATACCAGACCGATCTGACGGACGACCAGTGGGAGCGATTGGCCCCGCTCCTCCCGAAGCCGAGGTCCGGCACCGCCAGGGGCGGGCGGCCGGCGGCCGACCTCCGGGAGGTGTGCAACGCCATCTTCTACCACCTGCGGGGCGGGCTGGCGTGGCGGCTCCTGCCCCACGACTTCCCGCCGTGGCAGACGGTGTACGGGTACTTCCGGGGGTGGCGGGAGGGCGGGGTGTGGGAGGCGATCCACGCCCGGCTGCGGGAGGACGTGCGGGTGGAGGCCGGGGCCCCGCCGACGCCCGAGACCCTGCGGGTGGACAGCCAGACGGTCAAGACCACCCACCGCGGCGGCCCCCGCGGGTACGACGGGGGGAAAAAAGGTGGTGGGCCGCAAGCGGTTCATCGCCACCGACTCGCTCGGGCTCATCTGGGCCCTACTGGTGACCACCGCCGACGCCCAGGACCGGGACGCCGGGTGCTGGCTGCTCGACGCCGTCCGCGGCCGGCTGCCGCGGGTGCGTGAGGTGATCGCCGACGCCGGGTTCAGCCGGCGGTTCGTCGAGTGGGTGCGGCGGCGGTGCGGGTGGCGGGTGACGACCACCGCCAACGCCCCGGCCGGGTTCCGGGTGCACCCGCGGCGGTGGGTGGTCGAGCGGACGTTCGCCTGGGTCGTCAAGTACCGCCGCCTGGGCAAGGACCACGAGTTCATGACGGAAACCAGCGAGGCCATGATCTACGCCGCCATGATCCACCGAATGGTCAGGCAACTCCACCCGGCCGTGTAGTTTCCAGACACACTCTGACACGCTTTTAGAGTTTCCTCCACGGCCGACAGGTCAGCTTCGAGAAGCTGGAGCAGCGTTTCGCCCTGGCTGATCGCGAGAGCTAAGAGGCCGTCTAGAAATCGGGCTTCCCCAGGCCCAGGGTTGGGGTGTACGGTCCCGGCATGAGCGCACGGACGCCGTACCCGAGTGACTTGACGCCCCTGCAATGGGACAACATCGAGCACCTGTTCCCGCGGCCGTCGGGCCGGGCCGGTCGGCCCCGCACCTACGACCGGAAGGACATCGTCGATGCCGTCTTCTACCTGGCCCGGACGGGGGCGGCGTGGCGGATGCTGCCGCACGACTTCCCGCCGTGGAAGACGGTGTCGTACTACTTCTACACCTGGCGGGATGCGGGGGTGTGGGAGAACATCCACGGCGTCCTGCGGGTGAGTGTCCGCCGCCTGCTGGATCGGGAGGACACGCCGAGTGCCGGGATCGTGGACAGCCAGTCGGTGAAGACGACCGAAGCCGGCGGCCCGAAGGGGTACGACGGGGGGAAAAAAGGTGTCCGGCCGCAAGCGGCACTTGCTGGTTGACACCCTCGGGCTGATCTGGGGGTTGGCCGTTCTGCCGGCCGCTCCGACCGACTGGGATGGGGCCGTCGAGGTGTTCAAACGGGTGGCCAAGACCCTCCCCCGGCTGGCGAAGGTGTGGGCCGACTCGGCGTACCGGGCGGAGGCGTTGGCCGTGTGGGTGAAGGCCCATTGCCGGTGGGTGATCGAGGTGGTCACTCGGCGGGAGGGGGCCGTTGGGTTCGAGGTGCAACCGTGGCGGTGGGTGGTCGAGCGGACGTTCGGGTGGTTCGGCCGATACCGGCGGTTGTCGAAGGATTACGAGCACAACCCGAAGAGCAGCGAGGCGTGGATCTACATTAGCGCCATCCACCGGATGTCTCGCTGGATGCTGCCCGAACCGAACCGCGACGACCACCTGCTCAAACGGCCCCGGAAGAAGCCGAAACCGAAATCCTAGACGGCCTCTAAGAAGCCCTAACTTTACCGGTCGAGTAGGCGGTACGAGCAGACCTTGATGCACGCCAGGGTGAGGAACGCCTGGTGGATGTCCGACCGCCGCTCGTACCGGACCTTCAGCCGCCGGTTCTGGTGGACCGCCGCGATCGTCCGTTCCACCACGTACCGCTCCTTCCCGAGGCCGCTCCCGTGGGCCGTCCGCTGCTGGGCGATCACCGGCTCGATCCCCATCCACCGGACGACGGCCTCGTGCCCGTCGGAGTCGTACGCCCGGTCCCCGAGCAGCCGGGCCGGGGTGCGGCCGGGGCCGCCGTACCCGGCCAGCGGGCAGCCCACCAGGACGGCCAGCATGACCGTCACGTCGTGGACGTTGGCGGCCGTCACCCGGCAGGCCAGCGGCACCCCCCGGCCGTCGGTCAGCAGGTGGTGCTTGGTGCCGGCCTTCCCCCGATCCGTCGGGTTCGGGCCGGTATCGGCCCCCCAAAAACGGCCCGCACGCTGGAGCTGTCGATGACCGCCTTCGACCAGTCCAGCCTACCGGCCCCGGCCAGGCGTTCGAGCAGGGCGGCGTGGATGCGGTCCCACGTCCCGTCGGCCTGCCAGGCGGCCAGCCGCCGCCAGCACGACATCCCGCACCCGCACCCCATCTCGGCCGGTAGGTCCTCCCACGGCAGCCCGGTCTTGAGGACGAACAGGATGCCGGTCAGGGCCTGCCGGTCACCCAACCGGGGCCGCCCGCCGTTGGGGCCGGGCGGGGACACCGGCGGTAGGAGCGGCTCGATGATCGCCCACAGGTCGTCCGGCAACAGCTTGCGGGCCACGGCGGCACCTCCGACTCGGGATGCCGTCAGAATCGGGGTCCAGGTGCCCCCCGGCAAGTAAAGTTAGGGTTTCTTAGTCGAGGGTCACGACCTCGCCGCCGGCCGGGGTGACGTGGCCCCAAAACACATGCTCGGCGATCCCCGGTCCGACCGACCGGACGCTGCCGTCCATCAGGGCGGTGAGCAACCCGCTCTCGTGAGGCGTTTGGGGAATGAGGGGGTTGCAGTTTTCGAGCGGCGGTCGCACCTGGAACGTG
>JAIEQN010000354.1 GCA_019747685.1 Gemmataceae bacterium | reverse complement strand
ACCCGGACCCGGCCGGGACCACCGGCCGGGCGGCCCCGGGGGCGGTCGCCACCCACACCAGCCCGTCCCGGGACGGGCCGTCGGCCCCGGCGGCGACCGGCAGCCGGACGGTGAAGTGGAACGTGCTCCCCTGTCCCTCCTCGCTGTCGACCCAGATGCGGCCGCCCATCAGGCCGACGAGCTTGGCCGAGATGGCCAGCCCCAGCCCGGTCCCGCCGAACCGCCGGGTGAGCGAGGCGTCGGCCTGGACGAACGCCTCGAAGATGGCCGCCCGGTGCTCCGGGGGGACGCCGATGCCGGTGTCCGACACGGCGAACCGCAGCTCCGCCTCATCCCCGTCCAGCCCCCCGCACCCGACCGACAGGACGACCTCGCCCCGGGGGGTGAACTTGACCGCGTTGCCGACCAGGTTGACCAGCACCTGCCCGAGCCGGCCGGCGTCGCCGACGACCCGGTCGGGCACCCCCGGGGCGACCCGGCAGGTCAGCCCCAGCCCCTTCTGGGCGGCCCGGACGGCCAGCGGCTCGACCGCCCGGCAGACGGCGTCCCGGAGCCGGAACGGGGCCGCCTCCAGCTCCAGCCGGCCGGCCTCGACCTTGGAGAAGTCGAGGATGTCGTTGATGATCCGCAGCAGGCTCGCCCCGGACTCCCGGGCCAGCCGGAGGAACTCCCGCTGGTCCGGGGCGAGCGGGGTGTCGAGGACGAGGTCGGTCATCCCGAGGATGGCGTTCATCGGGGTGCGGATCTCGTGGCTCATGTTGGCCAGGAACTCGCTCTTCGCCTTGCTCGCCGCCTCGGCCGTCTCCTGGGCCAGCTTCAGGGCGGTGATGTCGGTCCGCAGGCTCACCACCCCGCCGTCCCGGGTCGGGCGGTCGGTGATCAGCAGCCACCGCCCCTCGTGCAGCCACTCCCGGGCCGGGCCGGGGTTGCGGTGGGCCCGGAGCCGGCCGGCCACCCAGGTCTCCTCGTCCACCCCCGGGGGCTGGACGGCCCCCCCGGCCCGGTAGTAGGACCGGAGCACGTCCTCGTACCGGCACCCCGGGCGGAGGGCGTCGGCGTGGGCCGCGTACAGCTCCCGGTGGCGGGAGTTGCACACCACCAGCCGCTCGTCCGGGCCGTACACGACCAGCCCGGCGTCCAGCCCCTCGATCGCGTCGAGCAGGTCGGCCCGGGCCTTCCGGGCCCGGGCCTCGGCCTCCCGCCGGGCGGTGACGTCCTGGACCTGGCCGACCAGGACCGCCCCGTCCGCCCCCGGGGCGGCCATCACCGCCACCGTCAGCTCGGCCCAGACCGGGTGCCCGTCCTTGTGGACGTACCGCTTCTCGAGCCGGTACGAGTCCCGCCGGCCGGCCAGGGCGTCGGCGTGGAGGTCCAGGTTGGCGGCCAGGTCGTCCGGGTGGGTGAGGGCCTGGAAGGTGGCCCCGACCAACTCCCCCGGGTCGTACCCGAGGAGCCGGCCGAGGGCCGGGTTGACCCGGAGGAGCCGGCCGTCGGCGGCGGCCAGGGCCATCCCGATCCCGGACGAGTCGAACGCCCGGCGGAACCGGTCCTCGCTGGCCCGTAGGGCGTCCTCGGCCCGCTTCCGGGCGGTCACGTCCTGGATCTGCGAGACGAAGTGGACCGGGTCCCCGGCCGCGTCCCGGACCAGGGACACGCTCAGCAGCACCCAGACGGCCCGCCCGTCCTTGTGGACGTACCGCTTCTCGATCTGGTACGTCCGGAGGTCGCCGCCCAGGACCCGGCGGACCAAGTCCAGGTCGGCGGCCAGGTCGTCCGGGTGGGTGATGTCCTGGAACGTCCGGGCCAGCAGCTCGGCCTCGGTGTACCCGACGATCTCGCACACCGCCCGGTTGACCCGCAGCCACCGCCCGTCCGGGGCGACCAGGGCCTTGCCGATGGCCGCCTGGTCGAACGACAGGCGGAACTGCTCCTCGCTCTGCCGGAGGGCGTCCTCGGCCTTCTTCCGGTCGGTCAGGTCGTGCCAGACGGCCAACAGGGCCGTCCGCCCGCCGATCTCGACCGGGGTGAGGGTGACCTCGCACGGGAAGTCGGTCCCGTCGGCCCGCCGGTGCTGCCAGTCGAACCGGTGGTGGCCGTTGGCCCGGGCCAGCCCGTCCATCTCGACGCACTTCTCCAGCGACAGCCGGCCGTCCGGCTGGTAGTCGGGGGAGAACTCGGCCGGGTGCCGGCCGACCAACTCGGCCTTGTCGGCGAACCCGAGCATGGCGGCGGCCGCCGGGTTGGCGTCGAAGATGCCCCAGTCCGGGTCGAACAGGAGGTGGGCGTCGGACGAGCACTCGAACAGCACCCGCAGGGTCTCCTCGGCCCGCCGCCGGTCGGTGATGTCCTCGGCCGTCCCCTCGTAGTACAGCACCCCCCCGCCCGGGCCGCGGACCACCCGGGCGTTCTCCCGGACGTACACCGGGTGCTTGCCGGGCCGCCGCCACACGCTCTCCAGCCCCAGCACCTCGCCGTCCGCCTCCAGCCGCCGCTTGAACTCGGCCCGGTCGTACCCGGCGTGCGACCCCCGCTCCTCCAGGTTGTGGGCGGCCAGCTCGGCGAACGACCCGCACCCGGCCAGCCGGACGGCCGCCGGGTTGGCCATCAGGACGCGGCCGTCCGGGGTGGTCCGGTAGATGCCGATCGGGCTGTCGTCGACCAGCCGCCGGAACTCCTCCTCGCTCGCCCGCAGGGCCGCCTCGGCCCGCCGCTGGTCGGTGATGTCCACCGCCGTCCCGCCGACGTACCGCCGGCCGGCGGCGTCCCGGAAGCTGAACTTCAGCGACCGCCAGGTGTGGACCGTCCCGTCCGGGTCGGCCACCTCCTCGACCACGTCGAGCGGCCGGCCGGAGTCGAGGACCGCCCGGTCGTTGGCCCGGAGCTGCTCGGCCAGGGCCGGCGGCCACAGCTCGGCGTCGGTCTTCCCGAGCCAGTCGGCCGGGTCGATCCGGAACCGGTTGGCGCAGGCCCGGCTGACGAACACCATCCGCCCGCCCTCGTCCTTCATGAACGAGACGGCCGGGCTGTGGTCGGTGAACGCCCGGAACCGGTCCTCGGTGTCCCGCCGGGCCGCCTCCGACCGGGCCAGCTCGGCCGCACGGTCGGCCACCCGCCGCTCCAGGGCGGCGTTCAGCTCCCGCAGCTCGGCCTGGCTGTCCCGCAAGTCGTCCTCGGCGGCCCCCCGCTCCGCCATGACCGCGGCCATCACCAGCGTCGTCCCGGCCACCACCGCCAGGAACACGTCGAGTTGCAACAACGACTCCCGGGCGTCCGCCCGGACGAACGGCCCGGCCCCGGCGACCGTCGCCCCCACGGCGGCGGCGGCCACCAGCGC
>JAIEQN010000753.1 GCA_019747685.1 Gemmataceae bacterium | reverse complement strand
GGCCGGGGTGTGCCGGGCGGCCGACCCGCGGCCCGGCGACGGGGCGTTCGCCCCGCCCCGCGTCCTACACTTCCACCTGACCTTCACCCCGGCCGAGTACGCCGCCCTGCAGCCGCCCGGCGGGGGCATGCCGCGGTTCGGCCCGCCCGGGGCGCCGCCGAAGAGCCCGGAGCCGAAGCCGGGCGAGCGGGAGCTGCACCGGAACGCCTTCGGGGTTGACCTGCCGTGGGCCCGCGGGACGGTGGTGGCCGACGGTGTCACCTACCCCGACGTGGCCATCCGCTATAAGGGGAACGGGACGTTCGCCGACGCCTCGAAGACCATCAAGCGGTCCTTCCGGATCGACCTCGACAAGCGCGGCGGGGCGGCCCGCTACCACGGCCTGGCCAACCTCAACCTGCACTGCGGCGTCACCGACCCGTCGAAGCTCCGGGAGGCGCTGGGATACGCCCTGTACAACGCGGCCGGGGTGCCGGCCCCGCGGACCGCGTTCGCCGAGGTCCGGCTGACCGTCCCGGGCAAGTACGACAACGAGCTGCTCGGCCTGTACACCGTGATCGAGCCGGTGGACAGGGCGTTCGCCCGGGCCCGGTTCGGGACCGACACCGGGCTGCTGATGAAGCCGGAGGGGGTGCGGGACTTCGAGGACAAGGGCGACGACTGGGCCAACTATAAGGACAACCTCCGGCCGAACCGGGACGCCACCCCGGCCGAGGCCAAGCGGCTACTCGCCTTCGCCCGGCTGGTGTCGAAGGGCGATGACGACACGTTCGCCAAAGAGGTCGGGTCGTACCTGGAGGTCGAGAACTACCTGCGGTTTCTGGCCGTCACCGCCCTGATCGTCAACACCGACAGCTTCTTCGCCCTCGGGCACAACTACTACCTGTACCTCCACCCGAAGACCGGCCGGCTGCACTTCATCCCGTGGGACGTGGACCGGGCGTTCGCCAACCTGGGCCTGTTCGGGTCGCCCGGCCGGCAGATGGACCTGAGCGTCCTCAAGCCGTACTCCGGGCCGCACCGGCTGACCGAGCGGCTCTTGGCGATGCCGGCGGTGATGGACCGGTACAAGGCGATCCTCAAGGAACTGACGGCCGGGCCGTTCTCGAAGGACAGGCTGACCGGGCGGATCGCCGCCTACGACGCGGTGGTGAAGGACCTGCGGGCGAAGGACGAGGCCGCCGGGCTGGCCCGGAAGGAGCCGCCCGGGCCGATGTTCGCCCCGGCGTTCCTCGGCAAGGCCCCGGACCTGGGGGTGTTCATCGACCGGCGGGCGGCGTCGGTCGCGGCCCAGCTCGCCGGCACCTCGACCGGCCACGTCCCGCCGGCCGAACCGGGGCAGTTCAAGGTCGGCGACTTCATCGGCGAGCCGGCCCTGGAGGAACTCGACGCCGACAAGGACGGCGTGGTATCAAGGGCCGAGTGGGTGGCGGCGGCCGAGCGGCTGTACGCCGACAGCCCGCACGACGACGCCGGCCGGTCCGACGAGAAGGGGATCACCGCCGGGCTGGGCAAGCGGTTCCCGCCGCCGACCCCGGGGATGGGCGGGCCGCCGTTCAGCCCGGGGACGCTGTTCGCCGCCGAGATCGTCAAGCGGGCCGACGCCGACGGGGACAAGAAGGTGACGCGGGACGAGCTGGTCGCGGCGGCCGGCGCCCTGTTCGACGCGGTGGACTCCAAGAAGGCCGGGAGGCTCGGCGAGGAGGGCGTCGGCGAGCTGTTCAACAAGCTGTACCGGCAGCCCCCGTTCTTCGGCCCGCCGCCGAAGAAGGACGGCCCGCCCCCGGCCAAGAAGTAGTCCCGTCCGCCGCCACCGCCCCGAGGCCACCGGCCGATGCCTGACGCCCCGCCGGACCCGTTCAACCCGGCCCCGGTCCCGCTCGACCCGCTCCCCCCGGTCGGCGACCTGATCGGTCGGGTCGGGCTGGCCTTGGCCCTCGGGTTCGTGGTCGCCCTGGTCTACCGGCTGACGCTCCGCCGGGAGAACGGGGCCGGCGGGCTGCCCACCACCCTCGTCCTCCTGACCGCCCTCATCTCGCTGGTCACCCTGGTCATCGGCAACAGCACCGCCCGGGCGTTCGGGCTGGTCGGGGCCCTGTCGATCGTCCGGTTCCGTACCGTGGTCGAGGACACCCGGGACACGGCGTTCGTCATCTTCGCGGTGGTGGTCGGGATGGCGGCCGGGGCCGGCTACCTGGTGGTGGCCGCGGTCGGCATCCCGGGGGTGGCCCTGGGGGCGGCGGTGATGCGGTACTTCGACCGGCCGGCCGGCCCGCCGGTCCACGCCCTGACCGTCCGGGTCGGGCCGGGGGAAGACCCGACGGCCGCCCTGACCCCGGTGTTCGCCCGGCTCAAGCTCTCCCCCCGGCTGACCGGGGTTGGGACGGCCAAGCAGGGGACGGCGGTGGAGTACGTCTACGCCGTCCCGGTGGCCGACCCGGTGGCGATGGCCGCCCTCGTCGCCGAGGTCCACCGGGTCGAGGGCGTGCAAGGGGTCGAGCTGCGGGACTGACCCGGTCAGCCGCCGGCCGGCCCCTCGACCCCGAAGTCCCGGATGGTGAACACCGCCTCGTAATCGACGCCCCGGTCGCGGAAGGCGTCGACCCCCCCTTGCAGCCGGTCGACCAACGCCAGCACCTTGACCACCTCGGCCCCGGCCTCCCGGACGGCGTCGATCGCCTTCAGGGCCGACCCGCCCGTCGTAATCACGTCGTCCAGCACCACCACCCGGGCACCCGATCGGACGCCCCCGCCCTCGATCAGCTTGCGGGTGCCGTGCTCCTTGACCGAATCCCGGACCCAGAATCCGTCCACCGCCCGGCCGTTGAGGTGGTAATGCAGCACCGCGGCGGTCGCCAGCGGCACCGCCCCGACGGCCATCCCGCCGAGGGCGTCGGGGTTCAGCCCGGCCGTCCGCTCGTAGACCACCCGGCCGATCAGAAACGCCCCGGCCGAGTGGGTGGCGGTCAACCGACCGTCGATGTAGTAAGAACTGGTCGCACCCGACACCAGGGTAAACGTCCCCCGCTTGAAGGACCGTTCCGTAAGGAGTTGCAGGAGCTGCTGTTCGGCGTCGGTCATGGGCTGCCTCCGTGTCGGGGATGGGATGGCCCCCCTCCCCCCCTTGTTTTTTCACGTCGCCAGGTCGTTTTCCGAACCAGTTTCAGCCATTCGGGTTGCGGCCGTTTTTCTCGATTCGGGGCATGAGCGGCCTGTCATGCTCGACCCTCGGCCTGTCCCCAACCCGTTGGTCTGATTCGGTTTCCGCCCGGAGTCGAGGCTTGCCCGGACCCGTGAATGGCCACTCCACCCCCCCGAGCGGCCCCACCCGCC
>JAIEQN010000175.1 GCA_019747685.1 Gemmataceae bacterium | reverse complement strand
GCCCGCTGGTGGACACCTTGATGCCCTTGATCATCATCTTGAGCTGGTCCGCGTTCGGGCTGAACTCCAGGGCCGTGGCCTTGTCCACGTCGCCCCGCTCGACCAGCCACCGGAGGTTCTCGTTGAAGTCGACCATCCCCTCGTTGTAGAACGAGCGGATCGCGTCCAGCAGCTTCTCGTCCCGGTGCTTCAGGATCAGGTCGCGGATGGTCGGGTTGACGATCATGATCTCGTTCGTCGGCACCCGGTGGACCCCGGGCTTGATCGACGGGATCAGCTTCTGGGCCACCACCGCCTTCAGGTTGAACACCAGCGACTGCCGGACCGCCCCGTGCTGGTTCGGCGGGAACAGCCCGAGGATGCGGTCGATGGTGCTGTAGGCGTTCGAGGCGTGGATCGTCCCGAGCACGACGTGGCCGGTCTCGGCGGCGTGGATGGCCGCCTCGAACGTGTCCGCGTCCCGCATCTCGCCGACCAGGATCACGTCCGGGTCCTCCCGGACGGCGTGCTTGAGTGCGGTGTGCCAGTCGGACACGTCGAGGTACACCTCCCGCTGGTTGACCACCGACATCTTGTCGGCGAACACGAACTCGATCGGGTCCTCGATGGTCAGGATGTGCAGGGCCTCGTGCTCGTTCATGTAGTCCAGCATGGCCGCGATGGTGGTCGACTTGCCGGACCCGGTGACCCCGGCCAGGAGCACCATCCCCTGCTCGAAGTGGCACAGCTTCTCGATCGACGGCGGCAGCCCGAGCTTCTCGAACGACGGGATGTTCTGGGTGACCAGCCGGGCGACGACGGCGAACCGCCCCCGCTGCTTGAACAGGTTGACCCGGTACCGGGCCTCGTCGTTGCCGATGACGTGGGCGAAGTCGGCCCCGCCCTTGTCCTCCAGGGCCTTCTTGTCCTTGTCCCGGAGGATCGGGTAGATCAGCTTCTCCAGGTGCTCCTGGGACAGGACCGGGGTGGCCATCTTCTGGATGACGCCCCGCAGCCGCATCATCCCGGGCATCCCCGACTTCAGGTGCAGGTCCGACCCCTTGTGGAGCATGACCGTCCGGAAGAGCTGGTTGATCTGCGGCTCGCCGGGGACGGCCGCGGCGATCTTCAGCCCCCCGCCGGACTGGTTGATGTAGTGGTACTCGGGGGCGTCGGCGGACATCGGTTCGCTCCGGGGGTGGTCGGTCGGGACGTGTCCCGGGGGTGCGGTGACAGAACCACCCACAGGCCGGGAGGCCTGTGCCACCAAGTCATCTGGTGGCACAGGCCTCCCGGCCTGTGCGGGTTAGGTCACGGTCACCCGGACCGGGACGCCGCGGGCCGCCAGGTACGCCTTGGTGGCCGGGATCGAGTGCTCATTGTAGTGGAAGATGCTGGCCGCGAGGGCGGCGTCGGCCCCGGCGTCGAACGCCCGCCGGAGGTGGTCCGGCGACCCGGCCCCGCCGCTGGCCACCACCGGGATCGACACCGCCCGGCCGACCGCCTCCAGCATCGGCAGGTCGTACCCGTTCTTCGTCCCGTCGGCGTCCATCGAGGTCAGGACGATCTCCCCGGCCCCCAACTCCTCGACCCGCTTGGCCCAGGCGACGGCCTCCAGCCCGGTCGGGGTGCGGCCGCCGTTGATGTGGACTTCGTACCGGCCGTCCGGGCCGACCCGCTTGGGATCAATGTTCACGACCGTCGCACAGCAGCCGAACTTCCGGGACACCGCGGTGATGAGTTCGGGCGTCTTGACGGCGGCCGAGTTCAGGCTGACCTTCTCGGCCCCGGCCTGGATGAGCTGGGTGGCGTCGGCCAGGGTGCGGATGCCGCCGCCGACGGTGAACGGCATGAAGACGGATTCGGCCACCCGCCGGACCATGTCGAGCAGGATGGCCCGGCCCTCGTGGCTGGCCGAGATGTCCAGGAAGACGAGCTCGTCGGCCCCGTCGGCGTCGTACCGCCGGGCCACCTCGACCGGGTCGCCGGCGTCCCGCAGCCCGACGAAGTTGGTCCCCTTGACCACCCGCCCGCGGTCCACGTCCAGGCAGGGGATGATCCGCTTGGTGAGCATGGACGGCGGGGTCGCGGGGTCGGGGCCGGATACCGGCATGGTATCGCCACCCCGTACCGGGTCAACCGAGCCGCCCGCCCTACAGGACTCATGCGGCCCGGGCCGCCACCGCCCAGAGCATCAGGGCCACCCGCTCGCGGACGCGGGTCTGCTTCCGGCGGGCGACGATCACGTCCCGCCAGGTGTAGTACAGCCCGGCGATGGCGAGGGTGGCCAGGTCGAGGGTGATCAGGTGCAGCATGGGACGCCGACGCCTTTCGGGCGACTGACTCGGTTCGGGGTGGTCGGGCCGGGGGCGGTCGGGAGCGGCCGACCGGAGGTGCGACAACCCTACGTCAACGAGGGCGGTGGTCAAACCGGCGGGGGCCGAAAACGCGGGAGCGGGGCGGGCGGATGTCCGGGTTTCCGGCAGCGCCGCCGGCGATTCCGACAGCGGGTGAATTCGCCCCGGATTTCAGCCGCCGGCCGAGTCCGTTGCGGGGACGAGTTCGCCCCGCAGCCCGGCCAGCCCCTCGCTCCCGAGCCGGACGAGCCGCCCCCCGACCTCGACCTCGAACAGGTCGTCGAGCGGCTGGTAGTGGCGGACGTGGACGACCGCCCCGGGGGTCAGCCCGTGGGCCTGCCAGTGCCGCAGCCGGGCCGGGTTGTCGTCCTGGGCCTCCCGGATGACCGCCGTCTCGCCGTCCCGGAATTCGGACAGCCGCCGCAGCTCCCGGTGCCGCAGCTCCCCGGTGCTGGACGGGATCAGGTGGCCGTGCGGGTCTTCGAGGGGTTCGCCCAGGTGGGCGGCGATGGCCTGTTCGAGCCGTGGGGAGATGGCGTGCTCCAGGGCCTCGGCCTCGGCGTCTACCTCGCTCCAGTCGAGCTTCAGGACTTGCGTGAGGAAGAGTTCGACCAGCCGGTGCCGGCGGATCACCCGGAGGGCCTCGGCCCGCCCGGCCGGGGTCAGGGCGGCCCCGTCCTTCGGGGCGTAGCTGACCCACCCGGCGTCGGCCAGCCGCTTGAGCATCCCGGTGACCGACGGGGCCTTGACCCGCAGGGCGGCGGCGATCTGGTGGGGCAGCACCCCGCCGGCCGCCCCGCCGAGGTGGTGGATGGCCTTCAGGTAGTCCTGGACCGCCTGCGACGGCTGCTCGGCCATCCCCGGCACCCCACTGGCCAATCACAGGCCGGGAGGCCTGTGCCACCGAAGAGAGGAAGTCATCCTATCGGCCGGGCGAGTCAGGCGGCCGCCCGGCCGGCGGCCCCGGCCAGCAGGAACGCGGCCGCCCGGTCGC
>JAIEQN010000421.1 GCA_019747685.1 Gemmataceae bacterium | reverse complement strand
GCCGCGCGACAACCCCGCGCTGCCCCCCTTCCAGCCCCCGTCCGACCTGCTCCACCGGCCCGTGCCGGCCGGGCCGGCGGCCGCGGTGCTGCTGCTCGGGACGTTCCCGGTCCCGGCCGACGCCCCCGAGCCGCCGGACGTGTCCGAACTCCTTGAGGCCGGGCTGCACCACCTGGCCGCCGGGCCGGACCCGGAGCCAGTCCGGAAGCTGTACGCCGTCTGGCTGGCCCGCCGCCGGACCGCGGCCGCCGACCGACCGGACCGGGTCCTCTCGGTCTGGTCGGTCGGGTCCTCCTGCCCGTGCTGCTGAAGGGGCCCAGGCCGGGAGGCCTGTGCCACCAGGTCGGCCGGTGGCACAGGCCTCCCGGCCTGGGCAACAGACCCCCGCCCGAGGCCCGCCCCATGCCGGCGTCGCTCGACCACGTCCACCCCGGCACCCCGATGGGGGCCAACCTCCGCGCCGGCGGGGCCACCTTCCGGGTCTGGGGGCCGCGGGCCCGGGCCGTCCACGTCCTGTGCGACGCGGCCGGGCTCGACCCGACCGACGACAACCTCTTGACCAAGGACGACCACGACCACTGGCGGGGCTTCGTCCCCGGGGTCCAGGACCGCGACCTCTACCTGTTCCACGTCGTCGGCGCCGGCAGCGCCGGCCCGAAGCGGGACCCCTACGCCCGCGAGCTGGAGACCCCGTTCCCCGGCCGGTGCGTGGTCCGGTCGGGCGACTTCCCGTGGCACGACACCGGGTACGTCACCCCGCACTTCGACGACCTCGTCCTCTACCAGCTCCACGTCGGCGTGTTCTTCACCCCCCACCTGTCGGGCCGGGCCGGGACGTTCCTGGACGTGGCCCGGAAAATCCCGTACCTCCGCGACCTCGGCGTCACCGCCGTACAACTGATGCCGATCCAGGAGTTCGGCACGATGTCGAGCAAGGGGTACAACGGGACCGACCTGTTCTCCCCGGAGATGGACTTCGGCGTCCCGGACGCCGCCCTCGGGCCGTACCGGGATGATGCCAACGCCCTGCTCGACGCCAAGGGGCTGGCCCGGTACGGCCCGGACGACCTCCGCGGGGAGATGAACCAGCTCAAGGCCCTGGTCGACCTGTGCCACGCCTACGGCCTGGCGGTGATCCTCGACGTGGTGTTCAACCACGCCGGCGGGGACTGGGACGGGGGCGGGCGGCCGGTCGAGAAGATCGAGGGCATCTACGACTGGGACCGCCGGGGCGGGGACAAGGCCCACACCCCGTACTTCTCGACCGTCGGCCACGCCGGCGGGCTGGTGTTCGACTTCGCCCGGCCGGAGGTCCGCGACTTCCTCATCCAGAACGCCAAGTTCTTCCTCGACGAGTACCGGGTGGACGGGTTCCGGTACGACCAGGTGAGCGTGATCGACCACGACGGCCGGCCGCACGGGTGGAAGTTCCTCCAGGACCTGACCGGGACCCTGAACCACCACCGGCCGCGGGCACTCGACCTGGCCGAGTACTGGGACGTGAACCCCTACGTCGTCAAGCGGCCGCCCGAGGGGGCCGGGTTCGACGCCTCCCTGACCGACGGGCTGCGGAACCTGATCCGGGAGGTGATCGCCGAGGCCCGCAACCCGGACGACCGGCCGCTGCCGATGGCCCGGCTGGGCGAGGCGATGTGGCCGGGCGGGTTCTCGCACCACGCCCAGTTCGTCCAGGGGCCGGAGAACCACGACCTGGTTTACCGCGACCGGCTCGACCGGGTGGCCCGGCTGGGCGGCGAGCCGCGGTCGTGGTGGGCCACCAGCCGGGCGCGGGTGGCCACCGGCATCAGCCTGACCGCCCCGGGCATCCCGATGCTGTTCATGGGCCAGGAGTTCCTCGAAGACAAGCAATGGGCCGACGACTGGAAGAACCACCCCGGGCTGCTGCTGCACTGGGCCGGGCTGGACGCCGGCGACCGGCAGATGGCCGACCACCTGCGGTTCACCCGCGAGCTGATCGGGCTGCGGTGGCGGCACGGCGGGCTGCGGGGGAACGGGTGCCGGGTGGTCCACGCCGACGACCGGGACCGGGTGCTGGCCTTCCACCGGTGGGTGCCGGGGGTCGGCGACGACGTGCTGGTGGTGGTACACTTGGGAGTCGGGCACCGGTACGACTACCGGATCGGCTTCCCGGGCGGGGGCGAGTGGCGGGAGGTGTTCAACAGCGACGTGTACGAGAACTGGGTGAACCCGCACGTCGCCGGGAACGGCGGCCGGGTCCGGGCCGACCCGTCGCCGCTACACGGGTTCGACCACTCGGCCGGGCTGGTCCTGCCGGCCAACAGCGTGCTGGTCTTCGCGCGGTGAGCGGAGAAGACTGGGCCGCCGATGACGCCGACTGCGGCGCAGATGAAACCCGGATCAGAACGAAATCAAAATTGGTTCGATCTGTATTCGATCTGCGTCGAAGTCTGCGTCATCTGCGGCCCAGTCTTTTTCTTGAAGCAATCTGCCCATCCCGGGGAAGTACCCGGGTGGGAGAACGGAACCCGAGGGCCGCGATGCCCGCAACCCGATCGCTGGCGGCCGTCGTCCGGGGGCTGGTCCCGCCGGGCGACGGCCCGACCGACGCCGACCTGGTCGGGCGGTTCGCCGCCGGCCGGGACGAGGCCGCCTTCGCCCTCTTGGTCCGCCGGCACGGGCCGACCGTGTTCGGCGTCTGCCGCCGGCTGCTCCGCCACCAGCAGGACGCGGAAGACGCCTTCCAGGCGGTCTTCCTGGTGCTGGCCCGGAAGGCCGGGAGTGTCGGCCGGGCCGGGGCGGTCGGGAGCTGGCTGTACGGGGTGGCGGTGAACGTCGCCCGGAAGGCCCGGGCGGCCCGGCTGCGGCGGCGCGAGGTGCCCTGGGCGAGTATCGTGGAGCACAGGCCGGGAGGCCTGTGCCACCAAGACTCCGGTGGCACAGGCCTCCCGGCCTGTGCAACACAGGACCTCGCCGAGGTGATCGACCGGGAGCTGCTGGCCCTGCCGGGCAAGTACCGCACCGCGGTCGTCTTATGCGACCTCGGCGGGCGGACGGTCCGGGAGGCGGCGGCCGAGGTCGGCTGCCCGGCCAAGACGCTCGGCACCCGGCTCTTACGGGGCCGGGCGCTGTTGGCCGCGCGGCTGTCGCGGCGGGGCGTCACCCTGTCGGCCGTCGGGCTGGCGGCGGCGGTGCCGCCGCGGCTCTCGGGGTCCGTGCTCCCGCTGGCGATCGGCCGGGCGGACGTTCCCCCGGCGGTCGCCGCCCTGACCCACGGAGCGGTGAGCGCGATGATCCCGAAGACGATGGCGGCCGCGGCGGTGCTGGCCGGCGGGCTGCT
>JAIEQN010000273.1 GCA_019747685.1 Gemmataceae bacterium | reverse complement strand
CCCTGGTGGGGCGGGGGGGGTGTCCACCCCCCTGTCTGCGTACCCGGGTGTTCCACACCCCCCGCTCGCCCAAAGTGGTTCCACTACCTGGCCTTCCTCACGGTCGTGGCGGCGGTGAACGTCCCGTGGTACGTCGCCGCCTTCCTCCGCGAGCCGGTGTTCCTGAAGCACTTCTTCTGGGAGCACAACGTCCTGCGGTTCCTCCAGCCGTTCGACCACCTCCAGCCGGTCTGGTACTACGCCCCGATCCTCCTCGGCGGCCTCCTCCCGGGGACGCTCCTGGTCGTCCCGTACCTGCGGCAGCTCGTGGCCGGGGGCGAGGGCGCCCGGCCGTCGGCGGCCGGCGGGTTCTGGCTCCTGGCCGGCGGGTGGTGCGTGTTCTTCTTCAGTTGCTCCGGGAGCAAGCTGCCGACGTACATCCTCCCGGCCTACCCGTTCCTCTGCCTGGCCCTCGGCGAGTTCGTCGCCCGGACCCGCTGGAACGAGGCGTTCTCGATCCGGCTCGGTGTCGGGGTGATGGCGGCCCTGGTCCTGGCCGTCCACCATATCGGGCTACCGTGGTACGCCCGGGAGCGGTCGCCGGTCGGCCGGCCGGAACTGGTCGAACGGTACATCACCGATCCGGGCACGCCGGTCGTCTGCTACCCGCGGAACGTCGATTCGGTCGCCTACTACACCGGCCGGGCCGACCTCGACCGGGTGCGGACGAAGGACACCAACCGGCTCTATGTCGACTGCCACCACCGGCCGCGGACGGTGATCCTGTTCACCCACGGGGACGCCCTGGCCGGGTTCCGGGCGGTCCTGCCGCCGAGCCTGGAGATCGTCGAGGCGGTGTCGCTGAAGCGGCCGGCCGGCGGGCTGCTCGGGGGGCTGGCCGGGAAGTCGCCGTGGGGGCTGTGCGACATCGCCGTGGTCGCCCCACGGGTCGGAAAGACTCCTCCGGCGGGCGAGACGGGGTCGGGGGGCTGAGGTGTGTCGGGCTTTTCGGCGCCCCGGGCCGGCCTCCGGAGGGCTGAAAGCCCGACACAACAGAGCCCGGGGCGAAGCCCCGGGTCTATCATACCCGGGTAGCCGCGTCGCCCCGCACCCGGGCTGCCGATGATCGACTGCCACATCCACGTGGTCCCGCCCAACCTGCCCGGGGTCGGGCCGCTGTCGCCCCTGCTGAAACTTTCCCCCGAGACGATCGCCACCGAGTTGCGGCAGCAGATGCTGACGGCCGGGGTGTCGGCCGCCCTGGCGATGGGCGAGTGGAACGCCGGCCCGGACGACCCCCTGGGCGTGAACAAGACGCTGGCCATCGCCGCCCTCGTCCCGGGCCTCCGGCCGATCGGCGTCTGCGACCCGACGAGGACCGACGCCGACCACCTCCGCCGGTGCGAGGAGGTCATGGCCTCCGGCCGGCTGGCCGCCCTGAAGTGCTACCTCGGCTACCTCCACTACGAGCCGGCCCACCCCCACTACCGCCGGTACTACGAGCTGGCCGGGAAGTACCGGCTGCCGGTCATGTTCCACACCGGCGACACCTACTCGCCGATGGCCAAGCTCCGGTACGCCCACCCGCTCGGGGTGGACGAGGTGGCCGTCGACCACCCGGACACCCGGTTCGTCATCTGCCACATCGGCAACCCGTGGGTCACCGACTGTGCCGAAGTCATCTACAAGAACATGAACGTCTGGGCCGACCTGTCGGGCCTCCTGGTCGGCGACGACGGGGTGTTCGCCACCGAGGAGGCCCGGGACTTGGCCGCGGACCTCCTGCACGAGGTTCGGCGGGGGATGAAGTACGCCGAGCGGCCGAACCGGTTCCTGTACGGGACCGACTGGCCGCTGGCCCCGATGCCGGCCTACCGGGACTTCGTCCGGGAGGCCGTCCCGCCCGAATACCACGAGTGCGTCTTCGAGGAAAACGCCCGGCGGCTGTTCCGGCTCGGGTGAGCGTTTCTCATTGGTTCTGGCCGCCCGCCACACCCCACGTCCGAATCATTCCGACTCGGCCGGAAGAAAGGATGTTAGATCGACCCCGGCCGGCACGCCGCGGCCGTCCGCTGCTATCATGGCCGTTACCCGGCTGTCCCGGGTCCGTCCGGAGTCGCGACCGATGCTCAACACCGCCTTGCGGGATGCCGTCCTGCGGGTCCTGCCGCGGGTCAAGACCCCGGCCCAGTACGCCGGCGGGGAACTCAACTCCGTCCCGAAGGACCACCGCCACGTCCGCGGCAAGCTCTGCCTGGCCTTCCCCGACGCCTACCCGATCGGGATGAGCCACCACGGGTTGCAGGTCCTGTACACGATCATGAACGCCGACCCCCGGTGGGCCTGCGAGCGGGCGTTCACCCCCTGGCTCGACTTCGAGGCCGTACTGCGGGGTCGTAAGCTCCCGCTCTACGGGCTGGAGACGTTCACCCCGCTCAAGGACTTCGACCTCGTCGGGTTCAGCCTCCAGTACGAGGTCTGCTACACGAACCTCCTGACCATGATCGACCTCGGCGGCATCCCGCACTTCGGGGCCGACCGGCTCGTCACCGACCCGCTGATCGTGGCCGGCGGCCCCGGGGCCCAGAACCCGGAGCTGCTGGCCCCGTTCGTCGACCTGTTCGTCATCGGCGACGGCGAGGAGAGCCTGCCCTGGGTCATGGACCGGTGGATGACGCTCAAGGAGCGGGCGATCCGCGACGGCGACCTGAGCCACCGCCGGCGGATGGACATGCTCGCGGAAGTGGCCGGCGGGACCACCTGGGCGTACGCCCCGGCGTTCTACGACTTCGACTACCACGCCGACGGCACGATCGCCAGCGTCACCCGCACCCGGTCCGACGTGCCCACGGAGGTCATGGCCTGCACGATCCAGCAGGACCTCGACGCCATCCCGCTGCCGACCAAGCCGGTCGTGCCGTTCGTCCAGACCCCGCACGACCGGATCGCCATCGAGATCATGCGGGGCTGCCCGTGGCAGTGCCGGTTCTGCCAGAGCACGGTCATCAAGCGGCCGCTCCGGGTCCGGTCGGTCGAGACGATCGTGAACGCGGCCCTGGAGAGCTACCGCAACACCGGGACGAACGAGATCAGCCTGCTGTCCCTCTCCAGCAGCGACTACCCGCACTTCGAGGAGCTGGTCCGGCGGATGCACGAGGTGTTCGGGCCGCTCGGGGTGAACGTGTCGCTGCCGAGCCTGCGGGTGAACCACCAGCTCCGGAGCGTGCCGAAGCTGATGCAGGGGTGGAAGCGGGCCGGGCTGACCCTGGCCCCGGAGGTGGCCCGGGACGACATGCGGGAGCAGATCCGCAAGAAGATCAAGAACGAGGACCTGGTCGA
>JAIEQN010000315.1 GCA_019747685.1 Gemmataceae bacterium | reverse complement strand
GCCGTTGAACTGGAACCCGCTGTTCTGGACGAACAGGGCCGGGGTGTGGTTGGCGCTGTCGGCCACCATCGACCGGATGACGGTCAGCTCGTCGGCCACCCCGGCGATGTGCGGGAACAGCTCGCTCACCCACAGCCCGGACCGGCCCCGCTGCTTGAACTCCCAGTCCGGCCGGCGGAGCAGCCCGACCTGGTTGAAGAACACGTCCGGCTTCACGTCCGTCTTGAGCGTCTGGCCGTGCCGCGTGGCCAGTTCCGGCTTGTGGTCGAACGAGTCCAGGTGGCTCAGCCCGCCGACCAGGGTGATCTGCACCGCCCGCTTGGCTTTGGGCGGGTGGTGCGGGCCCGCGGCGGTCAGCCGGCCGTCCCGCATCAAGAGGTGGACGGCGGCCGTGGCCCCGAGTCCCCGGGCGGACCAGGACAGGAAGCCGCGGCGGTCGGGCAGGTCGGGCATGGGGCACCGTCAGTCGGGTTGGGTCGCGGCGATCGCCTTGGCCGTGTCGTACATCTCGAACACCTCGACCGCCCGGCCGTCCCGGAACCGCCACAGGGTGACGGTCGGCGACTCGACCGGCTTGCCGGTCCGCCGGTGCCGCCACCCGCACCGGCCGATCACCACCACCCGGTCCCCGTCGGCCACGAACTCGTCGGCCGAGTAGTGGAGCATCTCCCAGTCGGCGGCCAGCCCGGCGAAGTAGTCGAGGACCGCCCCCCGCCCGGTCCGGGTGGCCGAGAACTCCATCCCCGGCCGCCCGTCGGCGACCGACCGGAGGACGAAGCCGTCGGCCGCCAGGTCGAGCCAGACCTGGTGGTCCGCCCCCCGGCTGTGGTGCCAGGCGGCGAACGCGGCCTTCAGCCGGTCCACGTTGGTCACGGCGGCCCCCGGCCGGTTACGGCCTCGTTACACGCCCCGGGTGGTGGCCCGGGGCCGGGTGTGGTAATCGAGTATCATAGGCGGACGCCCCCGCGCCAAGCCCCCGGCGGCCCCGACCCAGGCCGTTGGCCTGGGCTATGCCGACGCGGGCCTTCAGCCCGCGGCGGCGTACCCTGGCGGGCAGAAGGCCCGCAACATCATAGCCCGGGGCGACAGCCCCGGGTCCGCAGGCCACGCCCGGTGAGGACCCCCGATGTCCGCGAAGCCATTCCCGCTCGCCGCCGGGCTGGTCCTCCTCGCCGGCGGTCCGGTGTCGGCCGATGACGCGGCCGACCTCGCCGCCAAGGCCCGGACGGTGCTGACCACCCACTGCGCCCGCTGCCACGGCCAAGACGGGGCGGCCGAGGGCGGGCTGAACTACGCCGCCGACTTGGCAAAACTCGTCGCCCGCAAGAAGGTCGTCCCCGGCGACCCGGACGCCTCGCGGCTGTTCCAGCGGATCGCCGAAGGAACGATGCCGCCGGAGGGCGAAGAGCCCCGGCCGTCCCCGGCCGAGGTCGCCGCGGTGCGGAAGTGGATCACCGCCGGGGCGGTCGCCGGCCAAGCCACCCCGGCGCGACCCGCGATCACGACCGCGGACGTGAACGCCCTCATTCTCGCCGACCTGGACGGCATCGACCGCCGGGCCAGGCGGTTCCAGCGGTACCTCACCCTCGCCCACCTCCACAACGCCGGCCT
This sequence comes from Gemmataceae bacterium, assembly GCA_019747685.1. Lineage (GTDB taxonomy): Bacteria > Planctomycetota > Planctomycetia > Gemmatales > Gemmataceae > Urbifossiella. Next base: position 1,706 of record JAIEQN010000315.1, on the reverse strand, counting down.
GTCGGACGACGAGTTGCAGACGTATCGCAACGCCCTGTCGAAGCTGCTCAACAGCCTGTCGTGGCACTCCAAGATCAGCCGGCCGGTCCCGATCGACCCGGCCAGGACCGTCCTGCGGGTCGACCTGCGGTGGTACCAGTGGGACGCCGCCCTGTGGAACCGCCTCCTGCAAGACGACCCCTACGGCGTCCAAACCGACCGCGTCGCCGCCCGGGCCGTCGCCGTCCACACCCTCGCCCGCCAGCCGGTCGTCCGGGCCGACTGGTTCGTCGCCTCCGCCTCCCGCGCCCCGCTCTACTACGACCTCCTGCAACTGCCGGCCAACCTCGCCGACCTGGAACGGCTGCTCCGGGTCGACGCCCCGTTCAACATCCGGCAAGAACGCGTCGTCCGGTCCGGGTTCACCGGGTCGGGCGTGTCCCGGTTCAACCGATTGCTCGAACGTCACGACTCGGCCCAGGGGATGTACTGGCGGACCTACGACTTCGACGAGCCGCCGTCGAGCCTCGCCGAACGCGCCAACGGCAACCTACTCCCGGACCGGCGGAACCTGTTCGCCTTCCCGCTCGGCCCGACCGGGGCCGACCAGCCGTTCGTCCACGCCGGCGGGGAGGCCATCTTCGCCCTTCCGAACGGCCTGCACGGGTACTACCTGGCCAAGGCCGACAACACCCGGCTGGACAAGGGGCCGCAGGCCATCGTCAGCGACCCCCGGCGGCCGGACCGGGCGGTCGAGGCCGGGGTGTCGTGCATGGGCTGCCACGTCACCGGCATCCTGCCCAAGGCCGACCAGATCCGCGACCACCTCGGCAAGAACCCCGGGGCCTTCGGCAAGGCCGACGCCGACCGCATCCGGGCGCTCTACCCGCCGAAGGACGAGTCGCTGGCCCTGATGAAGGACGACGCCGGGCGGTACGCGGCGGCGGTCGAGAAGGCCGGGGCGAAGGTGTCGAAGTCCGAGGCGGTGAACGTCGTCACCCTGAAGTACGAGGCCGACCTCGACCTCGCCGCCGCGGCCGCCGAGGTCGGGCTGACGCCGGAGGCGTTCCGCGAGTGGATCAACGGATCCGAAACGCTGGCCAAGCACGTCGGGGCGCTGCGGGCGGCCGGCGGGACCGTGACCCGGCCGCTGTGGGTGCAGGCGTTCGGCGACATCGCCCGCGAACTCCGGCTCGGCACGCCGGTTCCGCCGAACGCGACCGGCCCGACCCTGCCGGACAACACGGGCGAACTCGACCCGCTCGACGGGACCGGCGGGGCGGCGGTCCAGGCGGCGTTCGCGGCCGACGGCCGGCGGGCGGTGGTGGCGGACGGGGGCCGGGCCGTCCGGGTGTACGACGTGGAGGGCCGGCGGGACCTCAAGCGGCTGGTCGGCCACACCGCCGGAGCCTGGTCGGTCGCCCTGTCGCCGGACGGATCACTCGCGATATCTGGTGGGTTGGACGGGACGGCCCGAGTCTGGGACGTGCGGTCCGGCCGGGAGCTGGTTCGATACGCCGGGCACGACTCGCTCGTCTCGGCGGTGGCCTTCGCCCGGGACGGGCAGTGGGGCGTGTCGGGCGGGTTCGACGGGCTGCTCGCCGTCTGGAAGGTCGGCACCGGTGGCGAGGTCTGGCGGGTCGGCGGGCTGGGGCCGGTGGCGGCGGTCGCCGCGGACCCGGCCGGCGGGTTCGTGGCGGTCGCGGCCGGGAAGGCGGTCCGGCTGC
>JAIEQN010000021.1 GCA_019747685.1 Gemmataceae bacterium | reverse complement strand
AACCGCCGGTCGTTCCTGGCGACCGGGGCGGCGGCCGGGGCCGCGATGGCCCTGCCGGCCAAGAGCTACGCCAACGTCGCCGCCGCCAACGACGCCCTGCGGGTGGCGTTCCTGGGCGTCGGCGGCCGGTGCCAGCAGCACGTCGACGTGATCCTGGAGATGCAGAAGGAGGGCAAGCCGGTCAAGCCGGTGGCCGTCAACGACGTGTGGGACGGGGACTTCGAGCTGGGCAGCGGCAAGGGCCGGGGCCTGTACCCGTCGGCCAAGCGGTGCGGGATCGACCAGGGCGACAAGGACCACGTCAGCAAGGACTACCGCAAGATTCTCGACCAGAAGGACGTGGACCTGGTGTGCATCGCCACCCCGGACCACTGGCACGCCCGGATGGCCCTCGACGCCATGCAGGCCGGCAAGGACGTGTACATGGAGAAGCCGATGACCAAGACGATCGCCGAGGCGGTCGCCGTGGTCGACGCCGCCCAGAAGCACAACAAGGTGGTGACGGTCGGGGTGCAGAGCATGGCCGACCCGGTCTGGCGGGCGGCCCACGAGTACATCGCCGCCGGGAACATCGGCAAGGTCCTCCAGGGCCAGACCAGCTACTACCGCAACAGCTCGGTCGGCCAGTGGCGGTACTACCCGCTCAAGAAGGACATGACCCCGAAGACGATCGACTGGGACATGTGGCTGGGTAACACCTTCAAGAGCGTGGACGGCGAGCCGCTCGGCCCCAGCCCGAAGGAGATGCCGTTCGACCGGGCGGTCTGGGCCCAGTGGCGGTGCTACTGGCCGTTCGGCGGGGGCATGTTCACCGACCTGTTCGTCCACCAGACCACCCACCTGATCGCGGCCATGGGCGTGCGGTTCCCCGGCCGGGTGGTCGGGGCCGGCGGGCTGTACCTGGAGTACGACGGCCGGGACGTGCCGGACGTGGCGACGGTGGTGGCCGACTACGACGAGGGCTGCCAGGTCATCATCTCGGCGACCATGTGCAACGACACCCAACTCGGCGAGGTCATCCGCGGGCACACCGGGACGATCAAGTTCGTCGGCGGCGGGGACTACATCAAGGGGTTCGAGGTGTTCGGCCAGGACCTCCCGGGCGGGCCGAAGAAGCCGGCCGGCGGGTTCGACAAGGAGCCCGTCCACAAGCACGACACCGGGGCCAAGGGGAACGCCACCTACGCCCTGTGGGAGAACTACCTCCAGTGCGTCCGGGACCGGAAGCGGGAGACCCTGAGCACCCCGGAGCTGGGGGCGGCGGCGTTCAGCACCGTCAACATGGGGGTGCTGAGCTACCGGTTCGGCAAGGCCCTGATGTGGGACAAGGAGAAGCGGACCCCGCGGGACGCCGACGCCTCGTGGGCGGCCCGGTGGGAGGCCCGGAGCAAGAAGCGGGGCAAGCCGAACCACGTGATGGGCTGGCACGCCGGGGACACCGGCAGCCTGCTCACCCCGCCGGACTACCAGAAGCTGGAAGGCCCGTGGGTCGACGGGAGGGACCCGGCGGGTAGCTAAACCCGGTAGCCCCGGAGGGGCGTCCGGGGACGGCCCGGAGCTCGCCCGGGGTTCGTCGAGTTGGAGGGGCCACAGATACAAACAGGGAGGACACAGATCCGGACAAAATCATGCTTCTTGTCGGATCTGTGTTCTTGCCGTCTTGATCTGTGGCCGGTCTTCGTACCCACACCCCGGGCCGGCGGCCGCTACTTCCGCTTGAACCGGACCTCGACCCCGCCGAAGGTCAGCATGGTATCGGCCTTCGGGTCCGGGAACAGCTCGTTCACCAGCGGCTCGAGCCCCTCGTGGTCGAGCCGGTAGAAGTTGAACTTCCCGTCCCGCCGGTAGTCGATCAGCCCGGCCTTCTTGAGCTGGTTCAGGTGGTGGCTGACGGCCGGCTGGGACTGGCCGATCTCCTCCCCGATGGCCGTCACGTTCATCTCCCCGTGCTCGGCGAGGAGGAACAGGATTTGGAGCCGGGACCGGTCGGCCAGGCTCCGGAACACCTCGGTCAGGTCCTTCATCAGCCGGGCCGGGACGGGGCCGGCGGCCACCCGTCGCCCGGTCCCGTCGGCCGACGGGTTGCCCACGAGCCCCATGCCCACACTCCCCCGGGACGGTTGGCCGGCGGCCGGCGGGCGGGTCAACCCATCCGCATCCGTTCGCCGGAAACCGATTGATAGGCGGGGGCGGGCGGGAAAGGCAAGAAAGCCCGGCCCCGGCCGGGGTATGACGCCCGCCGGGACGCATCAGTTCCGGTTGTTGCGTGAAGGTCGTGAGAAGACGGTCGGGCGGGAAAGCCGATATCGACGGTCAGGCCGGTAGCAAACTGTAGTCGGACAACGTTTTCCGAACCCGGGCCTCGCCGGCGGCGTCGAGCGTGCACATCGGCAGCCGCAGTTCGCCCGTCCCCCGGCCGAGCAGCTTCATCGCGCACTTGAGCGGGATCGGGTTGGTCGCCACCCCGAGCATGTCCCGGCAGAGCGGGAACAGCTTGCCGTGCAGGGCCTGGGCCTCGGCCACCTTCCCGGCCGCGAACGCCCGGACCAGGGCCATCATGTCCCGCGGGACGACGTTGCCGACGACGGACACCACGCCCTTGCCGCCGACGCTCATGATCGGCAGGGTCAGGCTGTCGTCTCCAGACAGGATGGTCAGGTCGGTCAGGGCCGCGACCTGGGAGGCCATGTCGAGCTTCCCCGTCGCCTCCTTGACGGCCACCACCGTCGGGTACGCCTCGGCCAGCCGGGCGATCGTCTCGGCGGCGATCTCCGACCCGGTCCGGCCGGGGATGTTGTAGATGACCTGGAGCAGGTCGCAGGCGTCGGCGATCGCCGCGAAGTGGCGAAAATAGCCCTCCTGGGTCGGCTTGTTGTAGTACGGCCCGACCTGGAGGGTGCCGTCGGCCCCGGCCTTCTTGGCCGCCCGGGTCATCCGGATGGCTTCCCGGGTGCTGTTCGACCCGGTCCCGGCCATGACCTTCATCCGGCCGCGGCTCCGCTCGCAGACGAACGCCACGACCCGCTCGTGCTCGTCGTGGTCGAGGGTGGGGGACTCGCCGGTGGTGCCGCACGGGGCGAGGGCGTCGGTCCCCTGCTCGGCGTGCCAGTCCACCAGCTTGCCGAGGTCGTCCCAGTCGATCTCGCCGCCCTTGAACGGGGTGACGAGGGCGACGGTGACGCCGGCGAACAGCTCGCCCCGGGTGTCGGCCATGACAGGGACCTGCGGAACGGGGAACGGGACCGATGAGTCAGGTTAGGTGGCAGGCGGGTGAAGGCAAGACCAAGACGGGACCGCCGGCCCCGGCCCGG
>JAIEQN010000489.1 GCA_019747685.1 Gemmataceae bacterium | reverse complement strand
CTTGAGGAACAGCCGCCGCCGGTACATCCACAACAGGACGAGCCAGAGCAGCAGGAGCGTCAAGCCGCGGAAGAGGAGTTCGGCCAGCTCCGCCGGGTACAGCGGTAGGTCGGGCAGGTGCCGCTTGAGCATCTTCAAGAGTTCGGGCCGGACGAACGAGTTGCTCAGGCAGTAGGCGGCGATCGAGTTCGCCCCGACCACCACCAGCGGGAACGCCCACCGCCGCCACCCGGCCACGTCACACGCGGCGAAGAATCCGGCCAGCAGGATCGCACACCAGCCGCCGCTGAAGAGCACCCAGCTCGGCGTCCAAATCCGCTTGACCACCGGACAGAGGCCGGTGACGCCGAGGGCGTACCCGGCGGCCAGCCCGACGACGCCCGCGGCCGCCAGCCGGCCGACCTTCCCCCACCCCGGGCGGTCGGCCTTCAGCACCCCGCCGGCGATCAGCCCGAGGGTCATGGTCGCCAGGGTCGGGACGGCGTTGAGCACGACGTACCCGCCGCCGTCGTGGGTGTACGGCTTGTCCCGCGGGAACAGGTTCAGGAACCACCGGGCGAATTCGTGCCCGGGGTTGGCGTTCTTGTTCCAGTGGGCCGTGAACCCGGTGAACCCGTGCTGCTCCAGCCACTGCGGTGTCACGCCGACCGCGGCCCAGTCGTAATCCGGCCCGGGGAGTGGCCAGAAGGCGAATAGCGCCCAGTAGCCGACGAGGATGGCGCCGACGGCCAGCCACTGGTCGCGGGTCGGCCGGAGCCCGAGGAGGAACAGGAACGGGTAGCCGACGCCGATCTGGCAGAGGGTGTCGATGAACCCGTAGTCCGGCCGGTCCTTGTTCAGCGACCGCAGGATCGTGCCGATGGCGATGAGCAGGAACCCCCGCCAGACGGCGTGCAGGAACATCCGGAGCGTGGTCTGCCCGACCAGCCGGCGGGCGGCCAGGGAGAACGGCAGGCTGACCCCGACGAGGAACGAGAAGGACGGCTGGATGAGGTCGTGGAGCGAGCAGCCGGCCCACTCGACGTGGGTCTGGTGGTACGCCGCGAGGTCGAGGCCGGGCACGTCCGGGAACGCCTTGGCGACGGCCGGCAGCCGCAGCACCTCGGCCATCATCAGGAACATGACGAGGCCGCGGTAGGCGTCGATCGAGGTCAGCCGGGCGGGCGGGGGTTGCGCGGGGTCGCCCATGACGACGGGTCCGGGGGTGGCGGGTGCGACCCGGACAAGACGCAGGGGTTCGGGCCCCCGCTCGCCAAGATGGCCGGTTCACTCGAACACCAGGGTGCCGAACTTCTTGTACTCGTGGAAGCTGTCGCCGACCCGGGCCCAGTCCCAGCTCGCCTTCTCCCCGTCGTAGTCCATCCGGTAGAAGTTCGCCCGCCACCTCGCCCCCGGCTTCGGCGGCACGTTCCCGAGCGGGGCCAGCAGCTCGTAGGGGATGAGCACCTCGGCCGTCCACCCCTCCACCGCCGCCCCGGACTTCACCGGCCCGCCGGCCGCGGCCGTCTTCTTCTTCACCGCCCGGTTGCCGGCGTAGTGCCACGGCCGCCAGCCCATGATCCGGCCGTCCAGGTTCGGCACCAGGATCGGCAGCTCGACCCCGAGCGGCGAAAGCTCGTACTCGAAGTAGACCGGGTGCCGCTCGTCCGGCCAGAGGAAGACCTCGAACACGTCCTCCTCCCACAGGTTGTCGTAGTCGGCCGTCTTGGTGGCCGAGAGCTTCTTGTCCTCGGCGTCGAACAGGACGTAGAGCCCGGCCTTCGAGTACAGGGCCTTCACCCGGGTCCGGTACGGCCGGGCGGCGTCGGCCCGGAGGTGCAGCGGCTCCCACTCGGCCTTCTTCCAGGCGGCCGCCGAGCCGTCGCCGGTGATCGTGAAGTCGTCGGTCGCCCGGACCTTCAGCTCCCGGGCCGCGGGCTTCGGGTCGTCCGCCGGGCGAGCGGGGGGCGTGAGCCCCCCGAGTCCGAGTCCGGCGACGAGCAAGAGGTGCGGGGCCATCGGGTGTGTTCCGGGGAGGGGAAATGACGACGCCCCGGCGGGATCGCCGGGGCGTATCGGACGTCACCGCAGCGGGCTACTTGCCGCCGGCCGAGAGGGCGGCCCCGGCGACCGCCTGGAGCCCGGCCCCGGCCGACTCGCAGCACCCGTCCCCATCAGCCGGGCAGGTGGCGGCCACAACCTGGGCTTTGGTCGCCGGGCAGCAGCTCGTCCCGGCCCCGCTCAGCGGGCAGCCGTCGTTGGTGCCGGCCGAGGTGCCGACCGCCGAGTACGGGCAGGCCGCCTCGTCGCAGCAGTCGGCGACCGCGGCCGGGGCGGAGCAGTTGCCCGCGAGGGGGCAGCCGTGGTGGTGGGTGTAGACCCCGTACGCGAGCCCGCCGGCGACGACCAAGCACCCGCCCAGGATCGTGATAAGCTTCCCCACGTTCGGCCTCCGGGAATGCGAGTCGGACGAGGACGCGGAACCACCCAAGAGCATAGCCGGTGACGGGGGGCGGAATCAAGCCGGCGGCCGAATTTCCTCGGGCCGGGCGTATCCCGCCGGGCGGCCACCGAATACCCTGGCGGGAGGCCCGACCCGCGCCGGGGGATGCCGTGGAAACCGTGCCGGTCAACTGCAACAACTGCGGGGCCCCGCTGGAGGTCGCGGCCGGGGCGAACTACGCCACCTGCGGCCACTGCGGGGCCCGGCTGGCGGTCAAGCGGACCGGCTCCGCGGCGTCCACCGAGGTCCTGGAGAAACTCGACCGGACGACCGAGCAGATCGCCGGCCACCTGGCCGAGCTGACCCGCCAGAAGGAGGTCGAGCGGGTCGACCGGGAGTGGGAGCGGGAGCAGGCGAGCTACCTGATCACCGGGAAGCACGGGAGCCGGACGCTCCCCACCCAGCGGGCCGGGGTGGTGATTGCCCTGGTGATGGGCGGGTTCGGGCTGATCTGGACGGCCTTCGCGGCGTCCTTCGCCCCGTTCCCGTTCCCGCTGTTCGGCCTGCTGTTCGTCGGGTTCGCGGTCTACGCCGGCCTGTCGCAGGTGAAGAGCGCGGGGAAGCTGGCCGAGGCGGAGGCCCGCTACCACCAGCGGCGGCGCGAGGCGATGCGGAAGGACCCGCCCCCGCCTCCCGGCTGAGTTCGTGTCCTACGCTTCGGCATGAACCCCCGCAGGCTCCTGACCGCTGCCGGGCTGGTGTTGGCCGCGGTCTCGCTCGCCGCCGAGGCCCGGCAGCTCCTGGCCGACCCGGCCGTCTGGCCGCCGGACGACTTCGTCGAATACTGGGCCGCCGCCCGCCTCGTCCTGGCCGGCCAGAACCCCTACG
>JAIEQN010000415.1 GCA_019747685.1 Gemmataceae bacterium | reverse complement strand
GACAAGTTCCGCCGGTTCAGCCGGGTGCTGGAGCCGGCCGACCGGGTCCGGGACTACGGCGGGCGGGAGTTCGGCGGCCTCTGGGGGGCCGACCGGCTCGGCGACCGGCTCGCCCTGCTGGCCGGCTCGGCGGGCACCGCCGTCGATGCGGACGAGGCCCGGCGGTTGCTGTCCGAGTCGGCCACCGACCCGGTCGGCGACGCCCGGCCGCGGGTCGTCTTCACCCTGCTCGATCTGGCCCCGCGGCTCGACCCGGCCGTCTTGCCCGACCTGTTGGCTTCGGTCCCGGCCGCCCTCGACCGGGTCGGCCGATGGGTCGATGCCGGCCGGCCCGCCGGGGAGGCCGCCGCGCTCCGCCCCGCCGTGTTCGCCCGGCTGGTGGAAAACGCCCTGACGGCCGCGGCCGCCGCCTCGCCCCACCGGCCGGAGGCCGGACCGCTCGTTGCCGAACTGGTCCGCCGGGTCGGCCACGACCCCGACCTCGTACAGGCCCTCGCACGGGCCGCCGGGCCGGTCTTCCGGTCGCTCCGGTCGCTCGGCCATCGCGACGAAGCGGCCGCCCTGCTCGACGCCCTCGACCCGGACCGGGGTGAGTGGCCGGCTGATTCGCCACTACCGCCGCACCGGCTCGGGCTGGCGGCCGGGTGGTTCGCGGTCGGCGAGGACGAAGTCGGGGAGCGGCTGTTGGACGACGCCCGGGGGCGGCTGTTCGTGGCCCGGGAGGGGGACGAGCGGGACCGGACCGAGCTGGCGGTGGCCTACGCCGAGGCGCTGGGGTGGGCGCCGGCCGGGCTGGCCCTCGGCCGGCTGGACGAGCTGTTCCAGCGGCTCGGGCGGGTGGCCGTGACCGGCTCGACCAACCGGTACTACACCCTCCAGCCGCTGCGGCTGATCGACCGGGCGGTGCGGGCGGCGGTCGGGGACGACTTCGCCCCCGGCCCGGCCGTCCGGGGGTGGCTGGCCGACGACGAGTACCTGACCCGCCGGCGGGTCCACCGCGACATGGCCGCCGCCCTGCGGGACGCCGGGGGCGGGTAGGCGGGGGCGGCCGACATACCCCGGCCCGGGCGGGCGGCCTACAATTCACACTCCGCCGCCCGCAGGACGACCGACCGCATGCCCGCCAAGACCGCCCCCGCCGTCGAAGACCTGTCCCTGGCCGACCTCCAGGCCGAGGCCGACGCCCTCCGCGGCCGGATCAACCGGTTCCGCGAGTCCCTCGGCCGGTTCTTCGTGAACAAGCAGGAGTTGATCGACCTGATGGTCGTCGCGGCCGTCGCCCAGGAGCCGCTCTTGCTGGTCGGCCCGCCGGGGACGGCCAAGTCGGACCTCGTCGTCAAGTTCAAGGACGCCCTCGGGGTGCCGGACGGGGACTACTTCGAGTACATGCTGACCCGGTTCACCGAGCCGAGCGAGATCATCGGGGCGATCGACATCGCCGAGCTGAAGGCCGGCCGCTACCTCCGCCGCAAGGAGGGCAAACTGCCGACCGCCCGGCTGGTGTTCCTCGACGAAATCTTCAAGTCGAACTCGGCCATCCTGAACATCCTGCTGACGATCATCAACGAGAAGAAGTTTTATCAGGAGGGCCGGCCGGAGCCGGTCCCGCTCCGCGTCCTGTTCGCGGCCACCAACGAGGTCCCCGAGCAGGGCGAGCTGGCGGCCCTGAAGGACCGGTTCGTCTTGAAGGCCGAGAGCCGGCCGGTGCAGGACGAGTACTTCGCCGAGCTGATCGACGCCGGGCTGCGGGGCGAGGCCCACAAGGGGCTGAACCAGAAGCCGTGGGCCGAGGGGCACTGCTCGCTGGACGACCTGCTCAAGGCCAACCGGTACCTGACGTTCCTGTTCGGCCGGACCACGGCCGACGGCCGGGGCGAGGAGCAGAACGACCGGCAGGTGTTCTTCCCGGCCGACGTGTTCCGGGAGTACCAGCGGCTGGTGAAGACGCTGGTCCGGGAGGACAAGATTTTCGTCAGCGACCGGAAGCTGGTGAAGCTCTACAAGCTCCTGCGGGTCCGGGCCTGGCTGTTCGGCGGCGGGACGGTCAGCAAGGACGACCTGCGGCTCTTAGCGTACCTCGGGGAGACGCACCAGGAGATCGCCCACCTCCGGGAGAAGGTGCCCCTCCTGCTGGGCGACGGGTGACGGGATTTCGGGAAAACGTTCGACTCCGGCCGCCCGGCCTGTAACATCTTGACTCCAGGGCAGGTATCATCACGAGACCGCCGTCCCAGGAGTGCCCGCCATGTCCCCGTTCCGCCGGTCGGCGGTCACGCTGATCGAGCTGCTGGTGGTGATCGCCCTCATCGCCATCCTCATCGGCCTGCTGCTGCCGGCGGTGCAGAAGGTCCGCGAGGCCGCCGCCCGGATGCAGAGCCAGAACCACCTGAAGCAGGTGGCCCTCGGGGCGGCCAACTTCGAGTCGGCCTACGGGCACTTCCCGAACGGCGGCGGCTACCCGAACCCGTACACCGGGGTCTACACCACCCCGGACGCCTACACCATCATCCCGGGGTACGGGAAGTTCCGCCCGTACTGGGGCGACCCGACCCTCCAGGGGAAGTACCAGCTCGGGTCGGCCCAGTACCAGATCCTCCCGTACGTCGAGCAGGACGTGCTGTTCAAGGACCCGGTCGCCTGCTTCCGGACGGCGGTGAAGGTCTACTACATGCCCCTGCGGCGGAGCCCGACCGCGCAGGCCAACCCGGTCGGGGACGACCCGGTCTACCCCGGCTGGAGCTACAGCGACGGCGGGGTCGGGCCGAGCGGCCGGACCGACTACGCGGCCAACGACCAGGTGTTCTTCACCACCTACGGGTCGAACTGGGGGCGGGTGTCCCGCCACGCCTCGATCACCGACGGCACCTCGAACACGGTGTTCTTCGGGGAGAAGGCGATGAGCCCGCGGGCGGTCGGCAACGGGTCGTGGTACTGGGACGAGCCGGTCGTCATGGGCGGGGCCGGGGGGACCGGGCGGTGCGGCGACGGCCTCTACCCGGACGGCCGGCTGGTCGACTTCCCGGAGCTGGCGTCCGGCCCCGGGTGGGCCGAGGAGGCCGACTCCTGCGGCGGCGGCAACTGGGGCAGCCCGTCGGCGGCCGGGCCGCAGTTCGCGTTCGGCGACGGCAGCGTCCGGCTGGTCCGGTACGGGACCCCGCCGGCCGTGGTCCGGCTGATAATCCGCCCGGCCGACGGCCGGGTCGTCACCTTCGACTGACCCCGCGGTGGCGTTCGGGCTTGGTGGCACAGGCCTCCCCGCCAGTGCGGCAACAGCACAAGCCCGGAGGCCAGTGCCACCAACCCCCC
>JAIEQN010000552.1 GCA_019747685.1 Gemmataceae bacterium | reverse complement strand
CGGCCTGTGCGAGCGCAGCACAGGCCGGGAGGCCTGTGCCACCAAGGACAAACTGAGACACCACCGCCCCGCGGCGGCCGGCCTGCCCGTCGTCCGCATAATAGACCGGTGAGCACCCTCTCCGCCCCCCGCACCCCGACCAGGACACCCCCGTGGCATCCCGGCTACTGCCGCCCGTCGGCCTGTTCTCCCTCGCCGCCGTCCTCCCGCTCGGGGCGGCCGACCCGCCCCCGGCCGTCTCCGCCGACCGGGTCAAGGCCCACGTCGCCTACCTGGCCGGCGACCGGCTCGAAGGCCGCGGCCCCGGCACCCGCGGCGAGGAGCTGACCACCGACTACCTCGCCGGCGAGTTCCAGAAGTACGGGCTGAAGCCGGCCGGCAAGGACGGGACGTACCTCCAGCCGGTCCCGCTGGTCCGGGTCGTCACCGGCCCGGACGCCACCCTGCGGGCGTCGAAGGGCGACGCCGCCGTCGACCTCCGCCTGGGGGACGACTTCGCCGGGATGAGCCAGACCCAGGCCGGGCGGGAGGAGTTCGAGGCCGAGGCGGTGTTCGTCGGCCACGGGATCACCGCCCCCGAGTTCGGGTGGGACGACTACAAGGATGTCGATGTCAAGGGCAAGGTGGTGGTGCTGTTCACCAACGAGCCGCCGTCGGACGACCCGGCGGTCTTCGGCGGCAAGGCCCTGACCTACTACGGCCGGTGGACGTTCAAGTTCGAGGAGGCCGCCCGCCGGGGGGCCAAGGCCTGCCTCATCGTCCACACCCCGGAGACGGCCGGCTACCCGTACTCGGTCGTCCGCACCCTGGACGGGGCCCAACTGGAGCGGGACCCGGGCCAGCCGGCCCTCCCGTTCGCCGGGTGGCTCTCCCGGGGGGCCGGCGAGAAGCTCCTGGCCCTCACCGGCCGGACGGTCGAGGGGGCCTTGAAGGAGGCCGACACGAAGGGGTTCAAGGCGTACCCGCTCGGGGTGACGGTGAAGGCGGCCATCCCGACCCGGGTGGAGAAGATGACCAGCAATAACGTGGTCGGCTTGGTCGAGGGGAGCGACCCGGCGCTCAAGGGCGAGGCGGTGGTGTTCACCGCCCACTGGGACCACCTGGGGGTCGGCCGGGCGGTGATCGGGGACGCGATCTACAACGGGGCGGCCGACAACGCCACCGGCACCGCCCTCTTATTGGAGCTGGCCCGGGTCTGGGCCGCCCGGGAGAAGAAGCCCCGGCGGTCGGCCCTGTTCCTGTCCGTGACGGCCGAGGAGAAGGGCCTACTCGGGTCGAAATACTACGCCCGGCACCCGGTCGTCCCGCTCGGCAAGACGGCGCTGGACGTGAACTTCGACATGATCCTGCCGCTCGGGGTGCCGGAGTCGGTGGTCGTCACGGGGGCCGACCGGACGACCGCCTGGCCGGCGGTGGCGGCGGCGGCCGGGCGGGCCGGGCTGACGATCGAGCCGGACCCCCGGGCCCACCTCGGCATCTTCTACCGGTCGGACCACTTCTCCCTGGCCCGGGCCGGGGTGCCGGCGTTCTCGGTCGCGGCCGGGTCGCGGATCAAGGGGAAGCCGGCCGACTACGCCCGGAAGATGCTCCAGGAGTTCAACGACACGGCCTACCACACCCCGCAGGACGAGGTCCGGCCGGGGTGGGACTACTCCGGGTTCCCGGTGCTCGGGGCGTTCGCCCTGGACGTGGCCCGGGCGGCGGCCGACGCCGAGACGCTGCCGACCTGGAACCCCGGGGACGAGTTCCGCCCGGCCCGGGAGAAGTCCGGGGTGAAGTAGTTCTGGGTCGGTCTGGCCCGGGGTGTCGCAGACCCTGCCCCGGCACCCCGGGCCGCTCGCCCGGGACGGTGACGAGAGGTCGGTTTTCTCACCTCCCCCCACGGGGGGAGGTGGAGAACTGGAGCCGGACCCGGATCGTCCGGGGCCTCTCGGACACCGCCGTGCTCGGTTGAAATCCTCAGTTGTTCTGGCGAGCGGGGGCCGTCAGGCCCCTGTTTCTGCCGGAGAAACAGGGGCCTGACGGCCCCCGCTCGCCAGGATTTCAACAGAGCAACACCGCCCCGGAACTGCCGAAGGGCGGCCGGGACGGCCGCGGTCCCAGGGCCGCCGGCGTGGGGAGAGGCCGCCCGGGCCCCGGCGTGCCGTCGGCCGGCCGCGATCACTTGTCCTGCTTCTCCTTCTCCCGCTTCCCCTCGATGTCGAACGACCGGGTCTCCCCGCCGAAGTCGGCCTCGCCCTTGCCCGTCAGCTTGTCCCCCTCGACCTTCAGCTTGTAGGCGATGGTGAACTTGTTGTCCATGAACTCCCGGTCGGCCGAGAACGTCAGCTCGTCGCCCTTGAGCTTGACATCCTTCAGCTTCGCCTCCTGCTTGTCCGGCCAGCTCATCGTCCCGGCCAGCTTGTCCCCGTCCTTCTTGACCGTCAGGGTGGAGGTCCGCTTCTGCCCGCCGATCTCGTACTCGCACTTCCAGGTGCCGACCGGGTCGGCCTTCTTCCCCTTGTCGTCGTCCCGGGCCGCCGCCAGCCCGCACGCCCCGAGCCCGAGCACCGCCGCCATCAGCGTCCGCATGGTCACGCCCCGTGGTGCGGTCGGGCGGGGGTCAGGAGGGTGCCCGGCCGCCCGGGCATTGTAGCCGGCGACGCCGGGCGGGCCGGGGGGTAAGCTGAAGGGGTCGCCGTCGGCAGGTACTGCTTCTGTTTGGTGGCACAGGCAGGAATGCCCGTGCTGCTTCGAGTCGCACAGGCAGGAATGGCTGTGCCACCAAGGCCAGACCGACGCACTACCCGCCGGCCGTGCGGCCGGAGGGGGCTTCGCAATGTCCGGCGCGACCGACCCCGACCCGGCCGACCCGGGGCACGAGGAGCTGATCCGCCGGTTCGAGCGGGACTGGCTGGCCGGCGGCCGGCCGTCGCTGGACGAGTACCTCGCCCAGGCCGACCCGCCGGCCCACACCCTGCTGGTCGAGCTGGCCCACGCCGACCTGGAGTTCCGGATCAAGGCCGGCCAGCCGGCCCGGGCCGGCGACTACCTCGCCCGCTATCCCCAGCTCGCCGCCGACCCGTCGTCCGCCGCCGGCCTCATCGCCACCGAGTACGAGCTGTGCAGCCGGACCGACCCCGGCTTGGCGTTCGACGCGGTGGCCGTCGCCTACCCCCAGTACCGCGACCGGTTGGAAGAACTGCGGGGCCGGTTCACCCCCCCGCCGCTCGGGGGCGGCGGCCCGCACCCCCCGGCGCCGGTCCGGCCGGCGGCCCCGGGGTACGACATCCTCGGCCGGCTCGGCCGGGGCGGGATGGGGGTCG
>JAIEQN010000198.1 GCA_019747685.1 Gemmataceae bacterium | reverse complement strand
GCCGTCGGGGCGGACGACGTGGAGGTGATGCGGTCGGCCCTGTTCGACCCGAGCCACCTGAAGATGCCGTACCACTCGGTCAACACCGACATCAACAAGCGGATCCGGTATCTCGGGTAGGGTGGGACGAGCGGGCCGCCGCGTGCGGTCGCGGTGCTTCGGCCGTCGCCCCTTCGGGGCGGCAAGACGGGCGGCCGTATCATGCCGGTATGACCCCCGACCCCGCCGCCCTCCCGACCGTCACGCTCAAGATCGAACGTCGGTCGTCGCACCCGTGGGTGTTCCAGAAGATGGTCGAGCGGCCGGCGGCCCGCATCCCGCCGGGGTCGGTGGTCGAGGTCCGGGACAACACCGGCCGGTGGGTCGGCCGGGCGTTCTACAACGGCCACTCCCGCATCAGCCTGCGGATGTTGACCGCGAACCCGGACGAGCCGGTCGACGCCGCCTTCTTCGCCCGCAAGATCGCCGATGCGGTCGCCTTCCGGCGGGACGTGCTGCAACTCGACGCCGTCACCGACGCCTACCGACTCGTCCACTCCGAGGCCGACGGGCTGAGCGGTCTGGTCGTGGACCGGTTCGCCGACACCCTCGTCCTGGAGTTCTTCGCGGCCGGGATGTACCGCCAGCGGGCGGCGGTCATGGACGCCCTCGCCCAGCACTACCCCGGGGCCAAGTTCTACTGGTTCGCCGAGGAGCACGTCGGCAAGCAGGAGTCGTTCGACTGCCGGCCGCCGGAGCCGCCCCCGCCGGGGGTCGTCACCGAGCACGGGCTGCGGTTCCGGGTCGCCCCCGGGAGCAAGCACAAGACCGGCTTCTTCGTGGACCAGCGCGACAACCGCAAGAGGTTCGCCGGCTTCTGCGGCGGCAAGCGGGTACTCGACCTGTGCTGCAACACCGGCGGGTTCTCGGTCTATGCCAAGGCCCTCGGCGGGGCGGCCGAGGTGGTCGGGGTGGACCTGGACGAGCAGGCCCTGGAGCTGGCCCGGGGGAACGCCCACCTGAACAACGCCCGGGTCCGGTTCGTCCAGGCCGACATCTTCCAGTGGCTGCGGGAGGTGATCCCGCACGGCGAGCGGTTCGACGCCGTGGTCCTCGACCCGGCCAAGCTGACCCGCGACCGGGAGGGGGTCGAGGCGGCCCTCAAGAAGTACTGCGACATGAACCGGCTGGCGATCCTGGCGGTCGCCCCGGGCGGGGTGTTCCTGACCTGTTCCTGTACCGGCCTGGTGTCGGAGGCCGACTTCCTGGAGTCGGTCCGGCGGGCGGCCTGGCAGGCCGGCCGGCAGTTGCAGGTGTTCGAGGTCGGCGGGGCCGGCCCGGACCACCCGTTCCTGCTGAGCGTCCCCGAGGGGCGGTATCTCAAGGCCGTCTTCTGCCGGGTGAGTTGAGGGGATCAAGACCGGCCACAGATGAAGACCGGAGAGGCACAGATCAGAAGAAAATAGTATTGTTCTATTTCCGATCTGTGTCTCTCCGGTCTTCATCTGTGGCCGGTCTGCCCGGACCCGGCCGGGCGACGGTACGGGAGGTGCGGGCGGTTCGTACTGTAGGGGGAACCGCCGCCCCGCACTCCCGCGAGTCCGCCAGCCGATGACCAAGCCGACCCTCCCCCGGTCGTCCGGGGTCCTGCTCCACCCGACCAGTCTGCCCGGCCCGTTCGGGGTCGGCGACCTCGGCCCGGCCGCGTACCGGTGGGTCGAGACGCTGGCGGCGATGAAGCAGCAGTGGTGGCAGGTCCTGCCGCTCGGCCCGACCGGGGCCGGGGACTCGCCGTACCAGTCGTACTCGGCGTTCGCCGGCAACATCAACCTGCTCAGCCCGGAGTTGCTCGAACACGACGGCCTCGTGTCGTCGTCCTTCTGGGCCGGCCAGTCGTTCCCGAATGACCACGTCGATTTCGCCCGGGTGACGCCGTTCAAGCAGGCCCTCCTGCGGGCCGCCTGGGACGCCTTCCGGGGCGGCAAGGCACCGGCCCTGAAGGCCGACTTCGAGGCGTACCAGGCGGCCGACGCCCCGTGGCTCGACGGGTACGCCCTGTACATGGCCGTCCGCGACTCGCTCGGCGGTCGCGGGCTGACCGACTGGCCGAAGGACCTGCTCCGCCGCGACCCGGTCGCCCTGGCGGCGGTCGAGAAGAAGCTGGCCGCCGAGGTCCTCCTCCACAAGTTCGGCCAGTTCCTGTTCGACCGGCAGTGGGCCGAGCTGCGGTCCTACGCCGCCGACCGGGGCGTGCGGATCATGGGCGACGCCCCGATCTTCGTGGCCCTCGACTCGGCCGACGTGTGGGCCAACCCGGACCAGTTCCTGCTCGACAAGGACCGCAACCCCACGGTCGTCGCCGGAGTGCCGCCGGATTACTTCTCGGCCGACGGCCAGCACTGGGGCAACCCGATCTACGACTGGGGCCGGATGGCCGACACGGGCTACGCCTGGTGGGTCGCCCGGGCGGCCCGGGACCTGCGGCGGGTCGACCTCGTCCGGCTCGACCACTTCCGCGGGTTCCGCCAGGCGTGGCACATCCCGGCCGGGGAGCCGTCGGCCAAGAAGGGGAAGTGGGTGGACGGGCCGGGGGCCAAGCTGTTCGAGAAGTTGCGGGCGACCCTCGGCGGGCTGCCGTTCGTGGCCGAGGACCTGGGGGTCATCACCCCGGACGTGGAGGAGCTGCGGGACGGGCTCGGCCTGCCCGGGATGAAGGTCATCCAGTTCGCCCTGGACAAGCCCCAGAACCCGTACTGGCCGCACAACTTCGTGCCGAACTCGGTCTGCTACACCGGCACCCACGACAACGCCACGACCGTCGGCTGGTGGCAGGGGCTGGACGCCCGGCAGCGGGGCTACCTGGAGGCGTACACCGGGTACAAGGTGGACGACCCGGCCGAGCCGCTGTTGCGGCTGGCCTGGGGGTCGGTGTCGGCGGTGGCGATCGCCCCCTTGCAGGACGTGCTGAGCCTGGGCGGGAACACCCGGATGAACACCCCGGGGGTGGCCGAGGGGAACTGGCGGTGGCGGTTCGAGTCGTACCAGTTCTGGCCGAAGGCGGCCGACCGGCTCCGCGGCCTGACCGAGCTGTACAACCGGCTGCCGCCCGGGCCGGAGCCCGAACCGGCGGAATAACCCGCCCGTACTGGGATCGTGAGGGTGGCCAATCCATCCCGCCGGGGGCGTGTCATGTCCCGCCGCGTCCGGGTGCTCGTTGCCCTGTTCGTCACGACGACCTCCCTCGGACCCGTCGGGTGCGGGTCCGGCGGTCCCCGGCCGGCCCCGCCGGCCGAGGGCGGCTCGGCCGGACCGCCGGCCGCCG
>JAIEQN010000951.1 GCA_019747685.1 Gemmataceae bacterium | reverse complement strand
CTGCGGGCGGCGATTCGCCGAGGGGCTGGCCGCCCGCCGGAAGGCCCGGCCATGACGCCCACGGACACCGGACCGCTCGTCGCCCTGGTCGACCGCCGCGACCCGTACCACCCCGTCGCCGTCCGCACGGCGGCCGACCTGCCCGACGCCCCGCTGGTCACGACTTGGCCGTGCCTGACCGAGGCGATGTACCTGGCCGGGGAGTCCGCCGGGTTCCCGGGTCAGGAGGCGTTGTGGCGGCTGCTGTCGGGCGGCCGCCTGGTGGTCCGGGACCCGACCCCGCCGGAGGTCGGCCGGATGGCCGAGTTGATGCGGCAGTACCGTGACCTGCCGATGGACCTGGCCGACGCCTCGCTGGTCGCCGCGGCTGAGGTGACGCGGAACCGCCGGCTGTTCACCTTCGACGGCGACTTCCGGGTCTATTGCCTGGCCGACGGGTCGACTCTCGATGTCATCCCGGACGGCCCCGCCGAATGACCCGACCTACCGTCGCGACTGGCCGCGGCGGGCCCCGGCCGGCTCGACCCCGCCGGCCAAGTCGATCGGCGTCTTCTGGTACAGGGCGTCCGGCCGGGTGAACAGGTGGGCGAACTCGCCCCGCCGGGCCTGGTTGTCCGGGGTCAGTTGGTTCACCACCGCCGGCCGGCCCCGCAGGTCCAGGTCCATCTCGAACTTCTGCTCCTCCCACCGCAACACCACCCGCGTCGGGTACTCGGCCCCGGTCCCGGTCGGCTGGGTGCTCTTGATGTCGGCCGAGGCGATCAGCTTCTGGCCCCGCTCGTCCCAGATCAGGTGCTTCTGGACGTGGAACCGGCCGTCCCGGGAGGCGAACACCACCTCCCGCCGGACCGGCTGGCCGCCCGGCCCGGTGCCCGGCCAGCCCAGCACGCACACCCGCTCGCCGTACACCCGATCCCGCTGGTACGCCTTGGCCGTGTACTGGCCGTCCGGCGGGAGGGTGGTCATTCCCAGGGCTTGCATCACCCAGTCGGGGTCGAACTTGATCCCGCCCGGCAGCTCGGCCCGGCCGGACTGGAAGTCGGCGTGGGTGGCGGTGACGTAGGCCGGGTCGTTGCTCGGCACCTTGGCGTACAGCCAGCAGTGCTCGGGGTTCGACCCCAGGTCGACTGTGACGGCGGCCACCGGGTGCTGGGCGACCAGCCGGAAGTACCGCGGCTGGGCGGCCGCCAGGTTCCCCCGGAGGTTGGCCGGGAGGATCATGTCCTTGCCGCTGACCCTCACCGAGATGTTCTCGTACTCCAGCGACTGGAGCTGCCGGGCCTGGTCGTTTACCAACGCCACCAACCGGCTGGGTTCGGCCGGGTCGAGCGGCATCCCCGGCCCGGGCCGGCCGACCGTGTCCTTCAGCCAGCTACACCCGGCGGCCAGGCCGAGGGCGGCGGTCAGCAGCAGGAGCCGGACGGACCGCATGGCATTGCCTCCGGCGGGTGGCGAAGTCGGCCCCTACTCCCAGCCCAACACCCGGAACAGCTCGACCTGGACGGCGGCCGCCCGGTCGTCGGTCAGCCGCGGGTCGATGACCCGGTGGACCGCCCCGCCCCGGACATCCCGGACCAGCAGCACGTCGTTTCCGGCGTCGTCCCGGACCGCGTCCTCGAACCGGAACCGCTTCCGCCGCATCAAGAGCAGGGCGGCGACGTACCGGAAGCTCCGGCCGTCCGGGTCGTCGGCCGCCCCGAGCCGGTCGAAACAGGCGACCAGGGCGTCGTCGTCGATCGCCGGCCGCCGGGGTTTGTCGGCCGGCCGGACCGTCCCGGCCCAGTACGCCCGGTGGCCCGGCGGCGGTCCGGCCCAGGCGTCCGCCGCGTAGTCCGCCCGGACGAACCCGTCGTCGCCGTCGGTCAGGACGGCGTAGTACCGGTCGCCGGGGTTGAGCGGCCGGCCGGTGGCGGCACACACCTTCGCCGGCCCGGGCAGGTCGTATTCGGTCATGCGGCCGACCTCCCGCTCCGCCCCATCGTATCCCCGCCGGTCGCGGCCCGGCAATCACGGCCGGGGGGCGGAGGCCCGTCCGGTCGGGGCGGCCGGGGGACTTGTGCCGGTCGGGCCGACTTCGCCGCGGCGGGCCGCCTCCCACTGCCGCCGGACGGCTAGTACCGCCTCCCGGTACGGCGTCCCGGGGTCGGTCTCGTCGAGGTACTCGGCCAGTCGGGCCAGGCGGGTGTCGATCTGCTTCGGGGCGACCCGTCCGGCGGCCAGGAGCTGCCCCGCCTCGGCGGCCCCCGCGTGGGCCAGCTCGACCTCCCGGCGGTAGCGGTCGAACGTCCGTCCCAAGAGCCGGGCCTGGTCCCGCAGCTCGTACCGGGTCTCGATCAGGACCGCCGGCGGCTTCCCGGCCCCGTCCCGTTGGGCGACCGTCCGTTCGACCCGCCGGGCCACCCCGTCCCCGGCCGACACCCAGACGGCGTCGGCCCGCCGCCAGGCCGTCTCGCCCGGCCGGGGCCGGTCCCACCCGGCCGACTGGTCCGTGAACCGGAGTTCCTGGCACCGCTCCGCGGCCACGAACCCCCACCCGGCCGGCGTCCACGCCCCGGGGGCCGGGAACATCCCGACCTCGGCCGGGGCGAAGGCGTCGAGCGGGACCGGCGGGAGCGGACCGGCCGGGCTGAGCCGATGAGCCGGGCCGTCGTCGGGCAGCCGGACCATCTCCAGCCGGACCGCGGGCGGGGACGGCAGGCGGTGCGAGTCGGGGGCCTCGTCGGTCCGCCGGAGGAGGGTCAAGACGGCGGCGTCGGCCCACCCGGGGCGGCGGTCGACGACCAGCACCCGGACCTCCAGGTCGTGGGTCCGCCGATACCGCTGGCCGGGCCGGTCGACGGCCTCGGTGACGGTCCCGGTGTACGTCAGCTCGGTCCCCTTCGGGAGCCGTTGGGCGTCCCCGGGGGCAGCCAGCGTCACCAGCAAGACCCCGGCGAGCAACACACGGACCTCCGGCGCGGGCGACCGAACCCGGCCGGACTATACCCGTCGCCACCGCCGGCACAACCGCAGTTGAGGGGGCCGGGGGAACACAGGAAAGGAGGGGCCGGGGCGGACGGGCCGGCCCCAAACACTAAACACTAACCACTAACCACTCCCGCCGAGGGCGGCCCGTGACCGTGCTGCTGACGTTCGCCCTGGTGGCCGCCGCCCTCTTCGTCCTGTTCTGGGGTGGCAGCCTGCTCGCCCAGGGCTACCTCTACCAGCAGCCGGCCGAGTACCTGCCGGCCCGGGCCGCCGTCGCGGCCGCCGTCGTCGCCGGCTTCCTCACCTTCTGGGTGTGGCTCGACAAACAGGCCC
>JAIEQN010001188.1 GCA_019747685.1 Gemmataceae bacterium | reverse complement strand
TCAGTTCCGGCGTGGGGGCGAACCCGGCCAGGGCGTACCCGACGACCCGGCCGCCGTCCTCGGCGACGATCAGCCCGTCGTGGTCGAAGTAGGTCTTGCTGAACACCCACCGTTCGAGCAGGGCCGGGGTGCGGAGCGGGTACGCCCCGCGGGCGGTGTGCGACTCGTTCCACACGTCGGCCAGGGCCGGCGGGTCGGTGTTGCGGAAGCGGCGGAACGTGGTCACGGCCGGCTCTCGGTCACCCGTCCGGGGAGAGGACGCAGTAGCCCGCCGCGGGGGAGCGTCGGCGCGGGGCGTAATCCCGACAATACTATCGGTTGGCCCGGGGTGCCGCAAGTTGGCCCCGCGACCCATCCCCGGGTTCACACCCGGGGCTCGCCGGAGAACCCGATGGCCCGTGCATGGCCCGCCGTCTTCCTCACACTCGCACTCGCACCCACACTTTCCGCCAACGACTGGCCCGGGTTCCTCGGCCCGACCCGGGACGGGCAGTCGGCCGAGGCGGGCCTGAACTGGGACTGGCCGAAGGACGGGCCGACGGTCGTCTGGTCGAAGGAGGTCGGCCAGGGGTGGGCCGGGCCGGTCGTGGCCGGCGGCCGGCTGGTCGTGTTCCACCGGGTCGGGGACGAGGAGGTCGTGCAGTGTCTCGACCCGGCGACCGGCAAGGAACGCTGGGCGTTCAAGTACCGCACCCGCTACCGCGACGACTTCGGGTTCGACGAGGGGCCGCGGTCAACTCCCTTAATCCAGGGAGAGCGGGTGTACACCCTCGGGGCCAACGGCGACCTGCACGCCCTCGACCTGGCCACCGGTGCGAAGCTGTGGGGCCGGAACCTACTGGCCGACTACAAGGCCGATAAGGGCTTCTTTGGGGTGGCCACTTCGCCGACGGTCGCCGGCGGCAAGCTCCTCGTGAACGTCGGCGGCAAGGGGGCGGGCATCGTCGCCTTCGACCCGGCGACCGGGAAGGAAGCCTGGAAGGCGACGGACGACCCGGCCGGGTACTCGTCGCCGGCGGTGGCCGAGGTCGGCGGGGCGACCCTGGCCGTGTTCCTGACCCGCAACGGGCTGGTCGCCGTCGAACCGGAAACCGGGAAGGTGCGGTACACCCACCCGTGGCGGCCCCGCATCCGGGAGAGCGTGAACGCGGCCACGCCGCTGGTCTGGAAGGGCGACATCTTCCTGTCCGTGTCCTACGGGGCCGGGGCGGTCCTGCTCCGGCCGAAGGGCAACGACCTGGAAGAGGTCTGGGCCGGCGACAAGGCGCTGTCGTGCCAGTACAACTCGCCGGTCCGGGTCGGCGACTTCCTGTACGGCTGCCACGGCCGGGTCGACGCCCGGGCGGTCGAGCTGCGGTGCGTCGAGTGGGCCACGGGGGCGGTGAAGTGGTCCGTCCCCCGCTCCGGGGCGACGACCCTGATCGCCGCGGACGGCGGGCTGCTCGGGCTGACCGAGGCCGGCGAGGTGGTCCGGTTCGCCGCCGACCCGGCCGGGTACAAGGAGCGGGGCCGGGCCAAGATTCTCGGCGAACCGGTCCGGGCCGCCCCGGCGCTGGCCGACGGCCGGCTGTTCGCCCGGGACGGGTCGAAAATCGTGTGTGTGAAGCTGAAGTAGGGTGGGACGAGCGGTCCGCCGAGCCGGACCGCTCGTCCCACCCTACGAAGGGTCTTCCTTCTTCCGCCTCGTACTGTCGCTCTCGCGGTCGAGGCCGTTCCACTCGGCCGACCGGAACCGGCCGAGCTTCTCCTCCGAGTGGGCCGCCTCGTCCGGGTTCTCGGAGAGGTCCCGCTTGAGCTGCTGCCGGCGGTGCTTGTTGCCCCGCTTCTTGACCGCCCGCTTCAGCTCACGCAGCTTCCGTTTGTCGGGGTCGATCGGCATGGTATGATCCCCGCGAATGAGCCGCATCCTGATCGCCACCGACGCCTGGCACCCGCAAGTCTCCGGCGTCGTCCGGACGCTCGACACCACCGCCCGGCTGCTCCGCGAAGCCGGCCACGAGGTCGAGGTCGTCGAACCCGGCCCGTACCCCGCAGTCCGGGTGCCGTTCTACCCGGAAATCCCGCTCGCCCTGCCCCGCCCCGGGCGGGTGTACGACCGGGTCCGGCGGTTCCGCCCGGACCACGTCCACATCTCCACCGAGGGGCCGGTCGGGCTGTTGGTTCGGACCTATTACCGCCGCCGCGGGTGGCGGTTCAGCACCTCGTACCACACCAAGTTCCCGGAGTACCTCCGCCGGCTGGCGTGGGTGCCGGAGGGCGGGACGTACCGGTTCCTCCGGTGGTTCCACGCCCGGTCGGCCGCGATGATGGTGGCCACGCCCAGTTTGGAGAAGGAGTTGCGGGGCCGGGGCTTCACCGCCCCGATGCGGCGGTGGTCGCGGGGCGTCGACCTGTCCATCTTCTACCCCCGGCCCGGCATCGACCGGCCGTACCCGCGGCCGGTGCTGTTGTACGTCGGCCGGGTGTCGCACGAGAAGAACGTCGAGGACTTCCTGCGGCTGGAGTCGCCCGGGACGAAGGTGGTGGTCGGCGACGGGCCGGCCCGGGCCGAGCTGGAGCGCCGCTACCCGGCGGCGAAGTTCCTCGGCTACCGCAAGGGGCAGGCATTGGGCGAGGTGTACGCGGCCGCCGACCTGTTCGTCTTCCCGAGCCGGACGGACACGTTCGGGATCGTGGTGATCGAGGCCCTGGCGAGCGGCCTGCCGGTGGCCGCCTACCCGGCGACCGGGCCGGTGGACATCGTGACCGACGAGAAGCTGGGGGCGCTGGACGAAGACTTGGGGCGAGCGGTCGAGCGGGCCCTGCGGACCGGCGACCCGGCGGCATGCGCGACCGCCGGTCGGGGGTACACGTGGGAGAATTGCACCCGGCAGTTCGTGGGGAACCTGGTGCCGGCGCTTCCGTGACGTGTAGGGTGTGTCGAGCGGACCGTCCGCGGTCCGCTCGACACACCCGACGGGGTCATTTCAGCTTCTCCCGCAACCCATCCAACTGGTCGCGGACGGCGCGGACGGTCGGGCTGTCGGCGACCTTCCCGGCCGCCGGGACGGCCGCCCGGAACTCGCCCAGGTCGGCGGCCGCCTTCGCCCGCAGCTTGGCCAGCTCCTTCGCCTGGGGCGACCCGACCGGGATCGTCCCCCGGGCTTGGTCCAGCACCGGCACCAGCCCGTCCCGGACGGCCACGCTCAGGTGCCCGCCCAGGTCGGCCGCCCGGTCGGCGTCGCCGGTCTCGGCCGCCGCCCGGAACGCCACCCCGAGCGCCCGGACCGTCTTCCCGGTCGCGGTCGCCCGGGCCAGCG
>JAIEQN010000040.1 GCA_019747685.1 Gemmataceae bacterium | reverse complement strand
GGTACTTGGCCCGCAGGGCGTCGATCACCACCCGGGCCTCGTCCACGCTCAGGGTCGTCTGGGTCAGGAAGGCGAGCCGGGCGTCCGGCGGGAACGGCAACCCCGCCACGTCCTCGGCGTCCTCGACCAGGACCATGCTGGCCGGGGCCTCGCCCATCGTGCCAATGACCTCGTCGTGCCCCTCGTGCCCGATCAGGACGATGGTGTACCCGTCCTTGGCGAACCGGACCGCCTCCAGGTGGACCTTGGTGACCAGCGGGCAGGTGGCGTCGATCGCCCGCAGGTTCCGGGCCTGGGCCTCGGCCCGGATGGCCGGGGAGACGCCGTGGGCGCTGTACAGGACCGTCGCCCCGTCCGGGACCTCGGCCAGCTCGTCCACGAACACCACCCCGCGGCCCCGGAACCGCTCGACGATCGGCCGGTTGTGGACGATCTCGTGGTACACGTAGAGCGGGGCCCCGAACAGCCGCAGGGCCTGATCCAGGCTCTCGATGGCCATGTTCACGCCGGCGCAGAACCCCCGCGGGTTGGCCAGGATGATCTTCATCGCGGTCCTCCGGAGACGGGGGTATCGTACCCCGTCCGCTTTGCACCGCCAACCGCAGCCGCGGGCCGGCGATAACCCCTCCGCCGGCTTGATGGAGGAGTTGTGGCCTCGGCGGTCGCCGGGCCGGAACTGGGTCCGAAAACGACCGACGCCACCCGGGCGGCCGGGTGGCGTCGGTCGTTCGGCCCGGCGGGGGTTTACGAGCCCGCTCCGACCGT
Source organism: Gemmataceae bacterium (assembly GCA_019747685.1). GTDB lineage: Bacteria > Planctomycetota > Planctomycetia > Gemmatales > Gemmataceae > Urbifossiella. The sequence goes on along the minus strand of JAIEQN010000040.1, from coordinate 2,528 downwards.
CTTCTTGGCGTCCTCGACCTTGGCGTCCTGGATGTACTTCTTCTTGTCCTTCTCGACCACCTTCCCGGTCACCTTCACGTCCTTCTCGCCGGTGCACTTGTGGTACTTCTCGGCCTGGCCCTTGTCCTCCAGGTAGTACGTGACCTCCTTCTCCTTGCCGTCCACCTTTTCCTTGACGACCACGGCGTTGCCGCACTTCTCGGTCTCGGACAGCTTGCACTTGGAGCAGACCAGCTTCCCCTCGACGGTCTTCTTCTTGTCGTCCTTCTTGTCGTCGGCGGCGACGCCGGACAGCCCGACGAGGGTGAACCCGAGGGCCAGGGCCAGAGCGAGGCGGAGCATGGGACGGGTCCTTGGGGCGGGAGGGACCGGCCGGCGGCCGCCCACCGCGGGCGGGGCCGGACGTGTGGGATGCGCACACACTACCCATCGGCTAGTCCCATGGCAACAACTCGCCGGAAATTCCGGCCCGGCCGGATTCGGGCCGGGCCGTTGACGCCGGCCGGGGACGCTCATACGATGGGGCTTTCTCGTTTTGCGCCGCTTGCCGGGCTCGACCCCGAAATGTCGCCGGCCCCGCTCACCTCCGAAGCCTTCGCCGCGGCCGTCCTCCGGGTCGCCAAGTACCGCGGCCGGCCGGTCGTGGTCAAGCTCGGCGGCAGCGCGATGGAAGACCCGGCGGCCACCGAAGCGGCCCTCCGCTCGGTCGCCGTCCTGCACCTCCTCGGCGTGCAACTGGTACTCGTCCACGGCGGCGGCAAGCCGATCGACCGGGCGATGACCGTGGCCGGTCTGACTCCGCGGAAAGTCGCCGGCCGGCGGTACACCGACGACGCCACCCTGGCGATCGTCGTCCGGGTCTTGAAGGACGAGATCGGGACCGACCTCGAACGCCGGCTGAACGACCTGGGTGTCGAGTCGGCCGCCGTCTCCGACCTTCTCGACGGCGACTGGTTGTCGCTACCGGACGACAGCGGAAAGCCGATCGACCTCGGCCGGGTCGGGACCGTCGCGAAGGTGGATTTGGCAGGCCTGCGGGCATTCTTCGAGTACCGCGAACTGCCGGTCATACCCTCCCTGGCCCGCGCCGCCGACGGCGGCTGGCTCAACCTGAACGCCGACGACGCGGCCGCCGCCGTCGCCGGCGCACTGAAGGCCGACCGGGCCATCTTCCTGACCGACACCCCCGGCGTCCTCCGCGACCGCCGCGACCCGGCGTCGCTCATCCCGAAGCTCTCGGCCGCCGAGTGCCGCGACCTGATCGCCTCCGGGGTGATCGACGGCGGGATGATCCCGAAGGTCGAGGCGTGCTTCGCGGCCCACGACGCCGGCGTCCCGTCGGCCCTCATCCTGGACGGCCGGGTCCCCTACTCCCTGCTCGACGTTTTCCTCCACGACTCCTTCACCGGCACCGAAATCACCCGGTGAACCACCCCCCACGGACCCGCGTCCGTGGGTTTGGGAGGCCCTATGTCCGCCGTCGATACCGCGTCGAGCGAACAGGTCATCGCCCTCGCCAGGCGCTACCTGATCGGCAACTACACCCGCTACCCGGTCTGCCTGGTCCGGGGGGACGGGTCGTGGGTGTGGGACGCCGAGGGCAACCGCTACCTCGACTTCTTCCCCGGCTGGGGCTGCGGGCTCCTCGGGCACTGCCCGCCGAAGGTGGTGGACGCCGTCCGCGAGCAGGTCGCCGCCCTCATCCACGTCCCGAACACCTGGTACACCGAGCCCCAAGCCCTGCTCGGCGAAGCCCTGGTCACGCGGCTCGGCATCGACGGCCGGGCCTTCTTCTGCAACAGCGGGGCGGAGGCCAACGAGGCGGCCATCAAGCTCGCCCGCCTCACCGGGGCCGACCGCGGCCGGTACAAGGTCCTCACCTTCACCGGCTCCTTCCACGGCCGGACGTTCGGGGCCCTCACCGCCACCGCCCAGCCGAAGTACCACGCCAACATGGGGCCGATGCTCCCGGGGTTCATCTACGCCCCGTTCGGCGACCTCGCCGCCGCCGAACAGGCTATCGACGCCGAGACCGCCGCCGTCCTCCTCGAACCGATCCAGGGCGAGGGCGGCATCAACCTCCCGCCGGCCGGGTTCCTCGAAGGGCTCCGCAGCCTGTGCGACAAGCACGGGCTGCTCCTGATGTTCGACGAGGTCCAGGCCGGGATGGGCCGGACGGGGACGTGGTACGCCCACCAGCATTGGAAGGTCCGGCCGGACGTGGTGACGCTGGCCAAGGCCCTCGCCGGCGGGGTGGCGATGGGCGGCCTCGTCGCCACGCCCGAGGTGGCCGCGAAGCTCGTCCCCGGCACCCACGCCGCGACCTTCGGGGGGAACCCGCTGGCCGCCCGGGCGGCCCTGGCGACGATCGAGACGATCGACGAGGACCGGCTGCTCGACCGGGCCGTCCACATCGGCCGTCGGTTCGCGGCCCGGTTCGCCGCCCTCAAGGACCGCTGCCCGCTGGTCGCCGAGGTCCGGGTGAAGGGGGCGATGATCGGGGTCGAGCTGGCCGCCGACGCCGCCCC
>JAIEQN010000325.1 GCA_019747685.1 Gemmataceae bacterium | reverse complement strand
GCGGCGACCCGGCCCGCGGTGCCGCCCTGTTCTACCAGCCGCAGCTGAGCTGCACCAAGTGCCACGCCTGCGGCGGGGCGGACGGCGAGTCCCCGCTCGGCCCGGACCTCGCCCGGCCGGAGCCCGGGACGACGGCCGGGCGGGTCGTCGAGTCCGTACTCGCCCCGTCGGCGGCGGTCCGCAAGGGGTACGAGGCGGTGACCGTGAGCCGGTCCGACGGGACGACCGTAACCGGGCTGCTGGCCGAGGACCGCGAGGACGCCCTCGTCCTCCGCGACCCGGCCGCGGCCGGCAAGGCGGTGGTCGTCCCGAAGGCCGAAATCGACCGCCGCTCGACCTCGCCCGCCTCCCTGATGCCGGCCGGGCTGGCGGACCAGCTCGCCGACCGCCAGCAGTTCCTCGACCTGGCCGCGTTCCTGATCGAGGCGGCCGAGTTCGGCCCGGCCCGGGCCCGGTCGCTCCGCCCCGACCCGGCGGTGATCGACCCGCCGCTGCCGGCCTACGAGGCCGACCTCGACCACGCCGGGCTCGTCGCCGGGCTCGACCCCGCCGCGTTCGGTCGCGGCCGGGAGTTGTACGCCCGGGTCTGCGCGAGCTGCCACGGCACGCCCGAGGCGGCGGGGTCGATGCCCACCTCGCTGCGGTTCTGGGACGGCAAGTTCAAGAACGGCCGCGACCCGCTGAGCCTGTACCGGACGCTCACCCGCGGGTCCGGGCTGATGCCCGCCCAGACGATGCTCGTCCCCCGGCAGAAGTACGACGTGATCCACTACGTCCGGGAGGCGTTCGTCCGGCCGCACAACCCGACGCAGTACGCCCCGGCGGACGCGGCCTACCTCGCCACCCTGCCGAAGGGGGCCAGCCGCGGGCCGGCCCCGGCTGAGGCGGAGCCGTGGCGGAAGGCGGACTACGGCCCGACCCTCACCGGCACGTTCGAGGTCGGCACGGACGGCCGGAACATCGCCTACAAGGGGGTCGCGGTCCGGCTCGATCCGGGACCGGGCGGGGTGGCGAAGGGCAAGGCGTGGGACGTCTTCGAACACGACACCCTGCGGATGGCTGCCGGGTGGACCGGGGCGGGGTTCATCGACTGGCGGGGGATCAACTTCAACGGCGAGCACGCCGTCCACCCGCGGGTCGTCGGCACGGTCGGGTTCGAGACGGCCAACGGCCCGGGCTGGGCGAACCCCGAGACCGGCCAATTCGACGACCCGCGGCCCAAGGGCCGGGACGGCAAGCCCTACGGCCCGCTGCCCCGGGCGTGGGGGCGGTACCGCGGGCTGTACCACGCCGGCGACCGCGCCGTACTGTCGTACACCGTCGGCGACGCCGCGGTGCTGGAAAGCCCGGGGCTCGCCGGCACCGAAGCGGCCCCCGTCTTCACCCGGTCCTTCGAGATCGGGCCGCGGGCGAAGCCGCTGGCGCTGCGCGTGCTCCGCCACCCGCACGGCAAGGCCGCCCCCGTGGCCGGGGGGATCGGCGAGCCGGCTGGCTCGACATGGGAGACGGCCGACGGCCACCTCGTCCTCCGCCTCCCGGCCGGGCGGGAGACGCTGCGGTTCACCGTCTGGGTGGGCCCCGCCGCCCCGGACGGCGTGACGCCGCCCGACCTCGCGTCGCTCACCAGGGGCGGCAGGCCGCAGTGGCCGCAACCGCTCACCACCAAGCTCGAGCTGGGCGAAGGCGACGGTCCGTTCGCCGCGGACACCTTGCCGCTGCCGCAGAAAAACCCGTGGGCGGCCCAGCTCCGGCTGACCGGCCTCGACTTCCTCCCGGGGGGCTCGGGACTCGTGGCCTGCACCTGGGACGGGGACGTGTGGGCGGTGTCCGGGCTCGACCGGGCCGACGGCGTGCTCACCTGGCGGCGGGTCGCGTCCGGGCTGTTCCAGCCGCTCGGGGTCAGGGTCGTGGGCGGGGCGGTGTACGTCGGCTGCCGGGACCAGATCGCGGTGCTGCGGGACCTCGACGGCGACGGCGAGACGGACTTCTACGAGTGCTTCAACAGCGACCACCAGGTGACCGAACACTTCCACGAGTTCGCGATGGGCCTCCAGACCGACGCGGCCGGCAACTTCCTTTATGCCAAGGGGGCCCCGCACGCCCGGAAGGCGGTCGTCCCGCACCACGGCACCCTCCTGCGGGTGAGCAAGGACGGCACGAAGACCGACATCCTGGCGACCGGGTTCCGGGCCCCGAACGGCGTCTGCGTGAACCCGGACGGCACCTTCTTCCTGACCGACCAGGAGGGGTTCTGGGTGCCGAAGAACCGGGTCAACTGGGTCCGGCCCGGCAACCGGTTCTTCGGCAACCTGTGGGCATACACGGACGTGACCGATCCGGCCGACGCCGCCCAGGAGGAGCCGGTCTGCTGGATCACCAACCGGTTCGACCGCTCGCCGGCCGAGCCAGTGTGGGTGAACAGCAAGGGCTGGGGCGGGCTGGACGGGGTGCTGCTGAACCTGTCCTACGGGGCAGGGAAGGTGTTCGTGGTACCGCACGAGCGGGCCGGGGACGGGATGCAGGGCGGGATGGTGGCCCTGCCCCTGCCGCCGTTCCCGACCGGGGTGATGCGCGGCCGGTTCCACCCGGCCGACGGGCACCTGTACCTGTGCGGGATGTTCGCCTGGGCCGGGGACCGGCAGGCCCCCGGCGGGTTGTACCGCGTCCGGGCGACCGGCCGGCCGGCGTACCTGCCGGTCGGGTATCACCCGACCCGGGACGGGCTGGCCCTCACGTTCGGCGACCCGCTCCACCCGGACGCGGCGGCCGACCCGCACAACTTCGGGCTGAAGGTGTGGGACCTGGCCCGGTCCGAGCGGTACGGCTCGCCGCACCTGAACGAGCGGCCGCTGCGGGTGACGGCCGCCCGCCGGTCGGCCGACCGGCGGACCCTCACCCTGACGATCCCCGACCTGCGGCCGACCCGGGGGTTGGAGCTGTGGTACTCGGTCCGGGGTGCGGACGGCCGGGCGGTGGACGGCCTGCTGCATGGGTCCGTCCACCGCCTCGCGGACTGACGAGCACGGCGGCCCTCCGTGTGGCGCCCGGCGTCTCGAACCCCGGCGGCCGGACCACGCGGCGTACCCGTCGAACCGGCTGCACGTACCGCGGGGCGACGGAAGGGCATGAACTGAACCGCCGCCCCGCGAGCAGAACGGAATCCCAGCAGCCCTTCCGCTTCGAGGTCGTGGCGCTCTTTTTTGCTGCTTGCGGCTAAGAAGCCCTGATGCCGTGTTGAAGACATCCGATCTACCGCCGGATGCTGTAGGCCAGCACCCGCAGGGCGGCTT
>JAIEQN010000905.1 GCA_019747685.1 Gemmataceae bacterium | reverse complement strand
CTACGAGTGGACCGACTGGCGGAACGGCTGGTACTGGTGGGTGCAGAGCGTGTACGTCCGGGCCGACGCCCGCCGGGCCGGGGTCTTCCGGGTCCTGTACCGGCACCTCGAAGCCGTCGCCGAAGCCGACCCGACGGTGATCGGCCTGCGGCTGTACGTCGAGCGGGACAACACGTCGGCCCGGGCGGTCTACCGATCGCTCGGGCTGGTGGACGAGCCGTACTTCCTGATGGGCCGCTACCCGCTGCCCGGCCGGCCTGGGTTTCCCGAGGGCGAACACGGGCCGTAGCCGGTCCGGGACCATGACCCCCCTCCCCCCCTTCGCTTTTCACGGCCGATTGCGGCCGGACGTAACTGCATTACTTATGGTGGTTTCGGGCAATTTTCGCGGTCGTCGAGACCGCCGACCCGGTCATGCTCGTGGCCGGCTTCGGCCACAACCCACGCCACCCGGGCTGTTTCCGTCGCCCGTCGAGCACGACCGGCCCCGGTCATGCGGAGGCAGGTTCTTGGTCAACCTTTGGCCGGCGGGTGGGGCGGCCGAGCCCCCGGGAAATGGCGAACCGGGCGTTTGGGCCTCCGCCCCGACGCCCGCACCACGCCAGCACTCGGGCCGGTGCTCCCGCCCCCCGCTCAGGGTGTCCCCTTCGCCGGCGGGGGAGAGCCGCGCCACCGGGCCGCGGGAGCGGCCCGTCGGGGGCTGTCGTCGCGCCGGCCTCGTGCCGGGGCTCGCCCCTACGTGTCGGCCCGGCGTCCGGCCGGGCCGCGCGGCCGGGGACGGCGGGAACGCCGGCCCATGACCTGTACGAATTGTCACATACCGTCACGCGGGAGTCAAGCCCGGTGGGGTCGGGGTGAGCGGGCGGGGAAGGCGGTCCTACGCCGGGTCCGCCCACGCCCGGGCCAGGTACTCGCGGAACAGCTCGTTCAGCGGGCCGAGGTCGCCGCGGACGGCCGGCTGCTCGCCGGCGGACGCCGCCAGCCGGTCCAGCTCGGCGTCGATGAAGGCGTGGACGACCGGGTCCCGCGGTCCTTCCTCCATTTCCACCCCGGACGACTTCCGCACCAGCAGGGCGTCGATGGCGGCCCGTAGACCGGCATCGTCGGCGATCGTGTCGAGCAGCCGGGGGAAGAGCATCGGCACCGGCCCGCGGCCCTGTTCGACCCACCGCGCCCCGAGCAGCGGCCGCAGGGCGTAGAAGTACTTCTTCGGCCGGACCGTCTCCCTCCGCAGGTACGCCTGGTAGGTGTTCCGGGCCATCCGCAGGTAGTGGTAGGTCGAGCCGGCCGGCGAGAAGTAGGCGGCGGCCAGCCCGCGGAGCCGGTCGGCGAACCCGAGCCGGTCGGCGTACACCACCGGCGAGTCGAGCCATTCGAGCAGCGGCGGGTTGGACTTGGCGAACAGCTTGAGGGCCTTGCGGACGTCCCACCCGGCCAGGTCGATCGGGTCGCCGAGGTGTTCGATCACGTCCCGGCGGGATTCGAGGTCGATCGACAGGTACCAGTCCGGCCGGCGGACGTAGACGAGCCGCACGTCGTAGTCGCTGTCGGCCGACGGGAACCCCCAGGCCCGGCTGCCGGACTCGACCGCGTACAGGACGCGGACGCCCTCGGCGGCCTCGACCGCCGCCAGGTCGGCCCGGACCCGGGCGATCATCTCGGGGGACACGGTCATCAGCATCACCGTCGGCACGACGCCCTGCCCGTCGGCGTCCGACTTGGCTCATACCCCCGACGGGGCGGACGGACCGTTACGCCTGGCGGCGGGAGCGGGGGTGCCTACCACTCGAACGGGAGGCGATTGAGGAACAGCACCAAGGACCGGCGGGCGTCGGCTACGGACACGGGCGTCACCGCCTCATCGTACTCGTTACCGTGAACGACTCGATTGCGATAGGCACGGACCTGATGGACCTCCACCCTCAGCGGGTCGGGGACTCTACACTTCGATGCCACGCCGTTTATCAGCTGTTCGGTCATCGGCTTCTTGCCGGGCTTCACCGCCCCCCAAAACGACCGCAAGCCGCTCTCGAACTCCGCGAACATCCGGACCAGATACGTTACCGCCAGGTCTCGCAGGGTGTCCGCAACATAGGGGGCGACGGGCGACCGGCCGGCGATCGTCGGGTCGCGGCGGAGGTCGTTCCGCAGGCGATCGACGGCGAAGCGGGCCGCGCCGAATTGCCGTTCGATCGACTTGACCCGCTGGCCCCACTCCTCGCGATCACCCGGCATGGCTCCTCATCTCATCGAAGACCCTGCGGAGTATGTCTTTCGTGAGCGGCTCGGCCTGAGCCTCGCGGATGTTCGCCACGTCCGGCCGGCCGCCGAACAGGTAATGAACGTTCCACCGGCCGCCGTAGTGGTACAGGCTGGCGACATCGTCGTAAGCCGGCATCAGGTAAAGGTCGACCAACCCTTCCGCCCCGGGTGCCGCCCGCGCCACCGGCTCCAGGAAGAGCCGCACCGGGCCGTCTTGGGCGACCAGGGCCGGGGCCTTGTAGTTCCCGACCTCCTGGTCTTCCATCTTCTTGTCCACGACCTTCGTGACCCACCCGAACTCGTCCGCCCAGGCCTTCACCTCCGCCACCAGCGCCGCCAGCCGGTCGAGCCAAGCCCGCCGGGCCGCCACCCGGCCCTTGGCGACCTTCTCCAACTCCTGACGGAGTTCCGCGCCTTCCGGCTCCTTGATCCAGGAGAAGGATGTGCCGGCCCCGTGCCCGGTAACCGTCACGAGGTACTCGGGCGGCAGCCCGTCCCCCCCTCGGGGTACGAAGGCGAAACGGAGCCGCCCGGACCCGTCGGGCTCGTCGGACACACGGACATCGTACCCGGGTTTGGCGGTCTGCTTGCCCACGTCCATCGGCCCTGGTTGGCGACCGGCGAGGTTGGCCCACTGCTTTATACCCGCCGTCCGTCCCGCTCACAAGCGCCCCGCCGTTTCCTGCCCGGCGCCCGCCGCGGCCTACTTCTTCGGCGCGGCGACCGCCCCCTTGAGCTGATCGAGCATCGCCTTGGCGGTGGCCAGCTCGGCGGCCGCGGCGTCCAGCGCCGCCTTCGCCGGGCCGACCGCCGCCGCGGCTTGGTCGGCGGCCGTCTTCGCCGGGGCCACCGCGTCCGCCGCCGGCTTCACCTTCGGCGCGAGATCGGCAACGACCTTCTGGGCCGCCCCGACCGCCGCCGTCGCGTCGGCGTGCTTCTTCCCCTCGGCCGCGTGCTTGTCCGTGGCCGCCTTCAGGCCGGCCGCCGCGTCCGCCGCCGCCTTCTTGGCCGGCTCGA
>JAIEQN010000809.1 GCA_019747685.1 Gemmataceae bacterium | reverse complement strand
CGGCCGGCCTCTCCCGCGTGTTACCGGGGGATAGCCGGGCCGCCGGGCGACCTTACATCGCGCCAGGCTCCCCGGCCCGGGGTTCCACCCCGGGCTCTGTTGTGCGACCCCTTCGGGGTCGAACGCCAAGCAGCCTGAAGGGCTGCCACATCATAGCCCGGGGTGGAACCCCGGGTCCGTATACCCCCGGCCGCCTACTTCCCCGCCAGCGCTTTGGCCACCTCGTCGGCGTAGGCCTTCTCGACCTCGACCGCCGGGCCGGGCAGCACCTTCAGCGCCGCCTCGACCGGGACCTTCTTCGGCGGGAAGCAGTTGGTCTGGTCGCACACCATCAGCTTGAACTCGGTCAGCTTCACCGCCGCCGGGCCGGCCGCCGCCTTCGGCGACACCACCGCCTTGCGGGTGAACGTCACCTTCCCCTCGTACTCCCGCAGCTCCTTGATGCCCAGGGCCGGCTCGGCCTTGGTGACGTACTTGTCCGGGTCCGTCACCCCGCCGACGAACACCACCGCCCCGGGGTCCGGGAACTTGAGCTGGTTGACCATGCTCGCGGCTTCCTTGTCGGGCTGCTTGGTCGGGTAGGTGTGGTAGCCCTCGTTCAGCTCGACGGTCAGCTTGAGGGTGACGGTCTGGCCCGGCTTGGCCTCGGGCGGGTCGAAGCGGGCCTCGACCTTCTTCACCGCCTTCTCGTACCACCCGGGCTTCTGGGCCGCCGCCGGCAGGGCCAGCGCCACGGCGAACGCGGGGGCGACGACGAGCATCCGGCGCATGGGAGGGTCCGTGTGTGTTGTGATCCGCTGAGCGGGGGGCATCAGCCCCCGGAGCGATTCAAGACTCCGGGGGCTGACGCCCCCCGCTCAGCGAGTGCTGATTACTTCTTCTCGCCCTTCGGGGGCCCGACCCCCTTGAGCGTCAGCGTCTCGACCCGCTTGGTCGCCAGGTCGACCACCCGGACGCGGTGGGCGTTGGTGTCGGCGACGTACAGCTTGCCGCCGGCCGCGCTCAGCCCGGCCGGCTCGTTGAACAGGTCGGTCCCGCCCAGGAAGGTGGAGAGCGTCCCGGCCTTCGGGTCGTACACCTTCAGCTTGCTGTTGTAGGTGTCGGCGACGTACAGCTGGCCGTCCGCCCAGGCCACCCCGAGGGCGTGTTGCAACCGGGCCTCCTTCGCCTCCCGCTCCCGGGGTGCCTCGACCCGGCCCGGGCCGTCCCGGTCGCCGAACACGAACAGCCCCCGGCCGACCAGCGTGTCCACCGGCCCGCCGTCGAGCGGCACCTTGCGGAGGGCGCTGACTTCACTGTCGGCAACGTAAAGGAACTTCCCGTCCGACGCCAGCCCGCTCGGCTGGGCGAACATGGCCACCCCGGGCGGCCCGTCGCCGATGTTCTCCCGCCCGTTCCCGGCGAACGGGGCGATCAGCCCGGCCTTCGGGTCGTACACCCAGAGCTGGTGGTGCCCGGCCATGGCGATGTAGAGCTTGCCGTCGACCAGGAGCAGGTCCCACGGGCTGTTCAGGCCGATGCTGGTGGCGGGCACCGGCTTGGGCAGCCGGCGGGTGTTCGGGTCGCCCTCCTGCCGGCCGTTGCCGGCGACCGTCCGCACCGTCTGGTTTCGCAGGTCCACGGCCCGGACCGAGTGATTCTTGCGGTCGGCGACGTACAGGGTGTCGCCGTCGAACGCGAGGCCCTGCGGGTCGTCGAACCGGGCGTTGTCGAAGTTCGCGTCCTGGAACCCGGGCACCCCGGTCCCGGCGGTCATCAGGTGCTTGCCGTCGAGGTCGGTGATGACGACCCGGTGGTGGGTGCTGTCGGCGATCGCCAGCCGCTTCCCGGCCGCGTCGGCGACGACCTTGCCCGGGAAGAACAGCGGCGTGTCCGGCTGCTCGCGGAACTTGGCCAGGTCGAACCGGATCGGGGTCTCGTTCAGCGTCTTCTTGGCCTTCGCCTCGGCGATCAGCTTGGCGACGACCGCGTCCAACAGGGCCAGGTTCCCCTCGCCGGAGGCGTAGCCCACCAGGTTGCCCTCGGGGTCGATGACCACGAACGTCGGCCAGGACTCGACCTCGAACCGCTCCCAGATTTTCCGGTTGGCGTCGTTGACCACCGGGTGCTTGATCTCGTACCGGGCGACCGCCTTCTTGATGCTCGCGGTCTCCTTCTCGTTGTCGAACTTCGGCGAGTGGACGCCGATCACGACCAGCTCGTTCGGGTACTTCTGCTCCAGCTTGTGCAGGTCGGGCAGGATGTGGATGCAGTTGATGCAGCAGAGGGTCCAGAAGTCGAGGACGACGACCTTGCCCTTGAGGTCCTTCTTGACCGTCAGCGGGCCGGCCGAGTTGAGCCAGGCGACCCCGCCATCCAGGTCCGGGGCCGGCGGCCGCTTGGCGGGCAGGACCGGGCCGGGGTCGGCGGCCGGCGGCTCGGCCTTCGGCGGAGGTTCGTCGGCGCGGTTCGGGCCGGCCAGGGCGAAGAACCCGCCGGCGGCCACGACGGCGGCGAGCCCGAGGGCCCAGGCGAGCGGCCGGCGGGGGCCGGCCGAGGCGGCGGACGGGACGGGCATCGCGGCAGACCCTCGGGGAGCGGGGGGCACCGGTCAGTTTACCGCCCGGCCGGCCCCGGGTGAATGAGAATCCCCGTGCGCGAGACCGGTCGGACTCCCGCGGAACTCACCCCCGGCTCACCGGGGATTCAGCCCGGCGGGGGTAGAGTGCGGGGCAGATGACCCGTCCCGGTCCCCCCACGGGATGGGATCGGGACCAGGGGCTGGCGCCCCGGGCTACCGTCCGCCGCCGCTCCGCGGCTCGGAACAGCCGAGTCCCGGAGGGACGACGGGGTGTAGCCAGGGGCGCCCCTGGGACCATCCACGCGAGGACCAACCGATGTCCACCCGCCGCGGCTTCACGCTCATCGAGCTGCTCGTCGTCCTGGCCATCATCGCCGTCTTAGTCGGCCTGCTGCTGCCGGCCGTGCAGAAGGTCCGGGCGGCCGCCGGCCGGGCCCACTGCCTGAGCAACCAGCACAACGTCGGGCTGGCCTTCCACCACTTCCTCGACGTGAACAAGGGCCGGTTCCCGGACGCGGCCCGGCTGCCGAGCGTCCCGGCCTACCCCGGCCAGCCGAGCCTGGCCGCCGCCCTCGGGCCGTTCGTCGAGGAGAACCGCCTCGTGTTCCGCTGCCCGCTCGACGTGGCCCGGTTCCCGGCCGAGGGGCTGAGCTACGAGTACCAGCCGCGGGTCGCCGGGAAGACGCTCGACGAGCTGCGGGCCAAC
>JAIEQN010000417.1 GCA_019747685.1 Gemmataceae bacterium | reverse complement strand
GAGGCCGGGGGCCGCCGCGGCGGGGCCGGCACCCGCGGGGTCGTCCGGCCCGGCGGTGGCGGCCGGTGAGGAGGCCGGGGGGAGGACTACGACCGGCAGCTTGGCCGCCGCCGGCTTTCGCGGAGATTTGGCCACGGTCTGGACTCCGCACGAGGACGGGAACGAGACCCGCAGCATACCGCCCGCCGGAACAGCGGGCAAAGGAATACCGCCGGCCGCCGGGGCGCATCTGGGTTTGGTGGCACAGGCCGGGAGGCCTGTGCCACCGAAGCCACCCACTGCCCGGTGCCGCCGGCCCGGGTGGACAGGGTTCGGTTGACTGGGCTAGAGTAACACGGTTATCGACTTGGCACCGCAAACCACCGACCCCGCCGAGGGCCGCCGATGTCCCGGTTCGACCTGTCCGTGTTGGAGAACGCCCCGAAGGTCCCGGGCAAGCCCCGCCACAAGACCCGCGAGGTGAAGGTCGGGGACAAGGTGTTCGGCGGGGGTAATCCCGTCTGGGTCCAGTCGATGACCACCACCGACACCTTCGATGTCGAAGGGACGGTGAAGCAGATCCACGCCCTCGAAGAGGCCGGTTGCGAGCTGGTCCGGGTGACGGTGCCGAAGCCGGAGGACGCCGGGGCGCTGTCGGCCATTCGCGAGCGGATCGGCATCCCGCTCATCTGCGACATCCACTTCGACTACAAGATGGCCCTGGCCGCCCTCGACCACCCGGTCGACAAGATTCGCATCAACCCCGGGAACATCAACAAGGCCGGCGACACCACCCACGACCGGTTCCGGCAGGTGGTCCGCAAGGCGAAGGCCCGCGGGCTGCCGATGCGGATCGGGGTGAACGCCGGCAGCCTGGAGAAGGAGCAGGTCGACAAGTACGGCTTTCCCTGCCCGCCGGCGATGGTCGAGAGTGCCCTGCGGTACATCGAGATCGCCGAGTCCGAGGGCTACCACGACATCATCGTGTCGCTCAAGTCGAGCGATGTGCTGGTGGCGGTCGAGGCGTACCGGCTGTACGCTCAGTTGGCCGACTACCCGACCCACATCGGCATCACCGAGGCCGGCAAGCCGCCGTATGCCGTCACCAAGTCGGCCGCCGGGCTGGCCCCGATCCTGCTCGACGGCATCGGCGACACCATCCGCGTCTCGCTGCTGGGCGACCCGGTGCCGGAGGTCGCGGCCTGCTTCGACATCCTGCAAGCCACGCAGCGCCGGGTGCGGCGGCCGGAGCTGATCGCCTGCCCGACCTGCGGCCGACTGGCGATCGACCTGGAGAAGATCATCGCCGAGCTGGAGCAGCGGCTGAACGGCAAGCGGCTGCCGGTGAAGATCAGCGTGCTCGGGTGCGTGGTGAACGGCCCCGGGGAGGCGAAAGAGGCCGACATCGGGATCGCGGCCGGGAACGGCCAGGGGATGATCTTCCGCAACGGGGAGATGGTCCGGCGGGTGCCCGAGGCCGACATCGTGGACGCCCTGATGGAGGAGCTGGCCGACTGGGAGCAGGCGAACGCCGGCCGGCTGGCCCTGGCGAGCCCCGGGCGTCAACCTGGGGAGGTCGAAGGGCTGGGCCGGCGGAAGCTGCCGGTGGTGGTCGGGTAGCCGGCCCGGCCGCGGGGGTTCTCATACGCCCTTCATGGCGTCGGGGGTAAACTCCAACAGCGGAACGGGTGATCCGGCGGCTCCGGAGGGCGGTTCGTGCGCGTCTTGCTCGTCGAGGACAACCCGCCGCTGCTCCGGGCCTACCGCCAGGGCCTCGAAGAGGAGGGGTTCGCCGTCGACACCGCCACCGACGGCGACGAGGCCGACGTGAAGTGCCGCAGCACCCAGTACGACGCGGTCGTCCTGGACATCATGCTCCCCAAGAAGGACGGGCTGACCCTGCTGAAGGGTTGGCGGGCCGACGGGATCAAGACCCACGTCCTCATGCTGACCGCCCGCGGGACCACCGCCGACAAGGTGACCGGCCTCGACACCGGGGCCGACGACTATCTGGTCAAGGGGGCCGAGTTCGACGAGCTGTGCGCCCGCATCCGGGCGCTGATCCGCCGCGGCCACGGCCAGAAGGACCCGGTCCTGCGGGCCTACGACCTGGAGATCGACACCGGGGCGCGGACCGTCCGCCGGGCCGGGCAGGTGGTCCACCTGACGCCCCGCGAGTACGCCCTGCTGGAGTTCCTGACCTTCCACCGCGGCAAGGTGGTCACCCGGAGCATGATCTGGGAGCACCTGTACGACGAGTACGACGAGAACACGTCGAACGTGGTGGACGTGTACATCCGCTACCTGCGGAACAAGATCGACAAGGGGTTCGACCCGCCGCTCATCCTGACCCGGTGGGGCGAGGGGTACATGCTCCGGGGCGACGACGACCCGCCGGCCCCGAAGGACGCGAAAGAGTCGAAGGCGAAGCACTGACGGCGGCGGGCGGGGGCGTCGGCCCCGCGGTGCGTCACCCACAGGCCGGAGGCCTGTGCCACAAGAACCGGCGGCGATCGCCCCCTCACCCCTAGCTGGCCATGCGCTCGATCCGGCGGTCCCTGCTCGGCTACCTGCTGTTGCTCGTCGCCCTGGCCCTCGGGGCGGTCGGCGTCCTCCTCGACCGGCTCGCGGTCGGGGCCTTGCGGGACCGCGAGCAGGCCGAGGCCGAGCGGATCAACCACGTCATCGAGGGGCGGGAGAAGGAGGTCCAAAAAAAGTTCGACGCCGAGCTGCTGACCGAGGCCCGGGCCCTGTCCCAGGAGATGCAACTCAAGCTGTTGGAAGCGGCCGGGGTTAGCCGCGGGGCCCCGCGGGGCCCCGACGGCACCCCGCGGACGACCGCCCCGCCGCGGCAGACCGACTTCCCGCCCAAGCCGACCGAGGCGGAGGTGGCCGAGTTCGGCCACCGGGCCGCCGTCCTCCCGCTCGTCGCCCCCCCCGGGCTGGGCACCTGGGCCGCGGTGGCCGCCACCGGCCGGAACCAGAGCCCGGCCTGGTCCGCCTTCGAGGCCCCGCGGTCGTTCGCCCGGAACCAGATCGCCGAGGTCCTCCGGAAGGAGTTCGTGGACGACGGCCACCCCGGGTACTTCCAGTTCGACGTGGTGGTCGAGTACCCGGGCCTGCCGGCCCGCCGCCACGCGGTCGTGCACCCGGCCCGGATCGGCCCGGCCTGGCCGCCCGACCCGGACCCGGTCGGCCGGCCCGACGCCGCCCGCCCCGACCCGGACCCCCGGCCGGACCACCTGTACGACGAGGTCGAGGTCCCCGGCCAGGGCCTGTTCCGGCGG
>JAIEQN010000526.1 GCA_019747685.1 Gemmataceae bacterium | reverse complement strand
GGCCGCCGCCGGGGTTAGCCTTCCGTGTCCGGGCACCGACACGGAGGGGCGACGATGGGCAGCCTGGTGGTGGCGGCGGCGCTGGCGGCCGGCGGGTGGGGGGCGGCCGTGCCGGACGGGGCGGTGGTGCCGGCCGGGTTCTGGCCCGGCGGCGGGACCGTGTGGTCGGGGACGACCACCTACTACGGGTTCGGCCGGGAGGTGCCCTACGGGTACGGGATCGGCACCCCGGAGGTGTTCGGGCCGTACCAGGACTTCGGCCGGAACACCGACGTGTACGGGCCGGGCGGGTATCGGCGGCCGGGGACCGGGTTCGGGTCGGCCCGGGAGAGCCGCCTCCGGGGCGGCGGGTGGGTCGGCGGCGGGGCCGGGCTCGGCCGCTGGCGGCGGTAATGGGTCTGGCGAGCGGGGGCCGTCAGGCCCCTGTTTCCGACGGAACAGGGGGGTTCACACCCCCCGCTCGCCCGGATCGGTCACGTCTCGACCAGCTCGGTCTTCACCCCGGCGAGGTGGCCGTCGGCCGTCCGGCCGACGACGAACGCCGTCCGCCGGACCTCGCCGGCCTTGATGACCGTCACGTCGTTCAGGTGGTCGGCGATCGTCGCCACCAGCCCCAGGTAGTCGCCCCGCGTTGCCTTCGGGACGGCCCGGAGGAAGTCGGCCAGCGTCCCCTCCTCGGCCGGCGTCTTGGCCGGCAGGCCGGCGTGGGCGAGTACGTCCGCGGCGGTCGGCGGGCCGTCCCCGCCGGGCCAGGCGAACGCCTCGAACGGGGCCTCCGTCTCGCTCGGGTACGTCAGCCCCTTGCCGGCGTCCCGCAGGGCCTTCACGACCGGGTGTGTCTTGGCCATGACCGCTCCGGTCATCTGGTAGGGTGTGTCGAGCCGGCCGGAGGCCGGCGACGACGCGCCGTCCATCGCCCGGTGCGTCGTCGCGTCCCCCGGGGACGCTCGACACACCCTACGAATCCCGCCCGTCACTTGGCCCGCGGCGGGACCACCACCTTCACGTCGTCCGCCCTCTCCTTCAGGGCCGTCGCCACATCGTCCGGGACGAGCGGGAAGAACGTCAGCCCGGTCTTCTTCTCGACCTCGGCGGCCGGCACCCGGTACTTCGGCCAGTCGTCCGTCACCGTGGTGTCGTTCGGCATCCAGGCGGCGATCAGCCGGGCCGTCGTCTTGTTCGGGGCGGCCGCCCGGTTCGGCAGCACCAGCACCACCTTCCAGACGGCCGCCGGGACGGAGACGAACGGGGCCCGCCGGCCGATCGTCAGGGCCTTCTGGCCCGCCTCCGTCTGCCCGCCGATCCCCCACGGCCCGGCCACGACGTACAGGTCCTTGCCGTCGGCCGCCAGGTCCCGGCAGTACGACTCCAGCCGCTCCCACCCCTTCTGGTTGCAGGCCGGCGACTGGGGGACGATGTTGGTCATGTAGAAGGTGGCGTCGTTGTCGGCCTCGGCGGCCGACCGGTCCCGGGACGGGCAGAGGTGGCCGCGGTCGAACCCGCTGCCGGTGTAGGTGTTGAACTGCACCCGGGCGAACCCGGCCGGCAGGCCCGGGTCCTCCTCGAACGCCCCCCGGGCGACCCGCCCGACATCCGCCTTGACCAGGTTCCAGGCCACCCAGTTCGCGGTCTTCTTCTTGTCCGAATAGGACAGGACGTACTGCGGCCGGTCGATCAGGTAGCTGTCCTTGCTCTGCGGGTCGGCCTTGGCCGGTCCGGGCAGCCCCCACCGGGCGTTCCGGTTCTTCGGCGGGGCGTCGGCCTTCGGCGGCTGGGCCGGGGCGACGGCGGCCGCGGCGGCGAGGGCCGCGGCCAGCAGCCACGGGCGGCGCATGGTCCCCTCCGGGGCCGAGTGTGTAGTGTTTAGTGTTTAGTGTTTTGTTCGTTGCCGGCGAGCGGGGGCGAGAGGCGACTGCTCCGGACACAGGCCGGGAGGCCTGTGCCACCAGGAGCCGGGCTTGGTGGCACAGGCCTCCCGGCCTGTACGCGATCACACCCCCAGCGCCTTCCGCTTCTCGGCGATGAACGGGAGGTGGTGGTTGACGTGGTTGATGGCGTACCGGGCGATCTGTTCCAGGGTCTGCGGCCCCTTCAGGCTGTGCGTCCCGGTCCGGCCGAACGCCTCGGCCGGCAGCCCCCGGAGGATGCGGGCCATCTGCCGGCGGGTGGCCTCGACCACCGCCACCTCCTCGGCCGCGTCCCGGCCCTCGTACCGCAGCTCCCGGGCGAACAGGTTCTCGTCGGCGGCCAGCAGGACCGGGTTGTCCCCGAGGGCGATGACCCGCTTCATCCGGTCGGCGAACACCGGCTCGAAGTCGGCCAGGTGGCAGAGGACTTCGAGGGTGCTCCACTTGCCGGGGACCGGCCGGGCGGCCATCTGCTCCGGGGTCATCCCGGCGACCGCGGCCCGGAGGTCGGCGGCCCCCTTCAGGTACTCGTCGGCGAGGGACATGGAAGTTTCGAGTTTCGGGTTTGAAGTTTCGAGTTCGACCGGCCGGGTTGTTCTACCTACCCGCCCGCCGCCAAACGCCGGAAACTCGAAACTTTGAACTCCGAACTCGAAACTCGTTACGCCGCCCGTTGGAGTTTGGCCCGCAGGTGGGCCGCCTGGCGGAGCCGCACGTCGTCCGGGGCGTCCGGGTCGTAGATGAGCGGCCCACGGTCCTTGGCCACGAACTTCAGCACCTCGAACGCCCGCCGCCGCAGCACCGGGTCGCGGCGTTCGAGGGCGTCCAACAGCGGCTCGACCGCGGCCGGCCCCTTCGACACCACCTCCACGGTGGCCGCCTTGACGGTGGCGTCGTCGGCCAGGTTCTCGACCGCCCGGCGGAGCAACTCCAGCCCGAGCATCCCGCCGACGGTCCCGGTGAACCCGCCGGCGGCCGGGGCCGGCGGGGCGGCTGGAAACGCCCCCGGCTGGGGGAACGCCAGCGGCGGGGCGGTCCGCGGAGACTCGACCTCGGGGGGCGTGGGGGACTTCACCCCCCCCCCCGGCCTCTCCCCTACGAGGGGAGGGGAGGAAGCAGCGGCCGGGGGAGCCGGTGTCTTTACCCTCTCCCCTTGAGGGAGAGGGTGGCTCGCCGCAGGCGAGCCGGGTGAGGGGATGTGTCCGCGCTTCTTCCCCTCACCCGGCTCCCTTCGGGAACCACCCTCCCCCCCCCGGGGAGAGGGTTGAAGCGGCGGCCGCACCCCGCCCGCCGCGGGGGAGGGGTCTTTGGCGACGACCACCGGCTGGGCCGGCTCCGGGGCCGGGCCGGGGCCGGCC
>JAIEQN010000163.1 GCA_019747685.1 Gemmataceae bacterium | reverse complement strand
TCGACGCCGACGGGATGGCCGTCAGCAACACCTACACCCTCGAAAACAGCTACGGCAACCGGGTCGTGGTCCGCGGGGCCGGGTACATCCTGAACAACGAGATGACCGACTTCAACCCGAAGCCCGGGGTCACCGACCGGGCCGGCCGGATCGGCACCCCGGCCAACGCCATACGCCCCGGCAAGCGGATGCTCTCGTCGATGTGCCCGACGCTGGTGATGAAGGACGGCAAGCCGGTGCTGGTGACCGGCAGCCCCGGCGGCCGGACGATCCCGAACACCGTCCTGAACGTGGTGGTGAACACGATCGACTTCGGCATGTCCCCGGCCGAGGCGGTGGCCGCCCCGCGGGTCCATCACCAGTGGTTCCCGGACGTAGCCCTCATCGAGCCGGCGAAGGACCGGCCGGAGCTGTTCGACAAGTTGACGGCGAAGGGGCACACGGTCCGGCCGCACCGCCAGGGCGACGCCCACACCATCGGCGTCGACCCGAAGACGGGCGAGTACGTCGGGGCCGCGGACGCCCGGATCGACGGCAAGGCGGCCGGTTATTGACCGACCGGCAGGTTACGCCCCACCCCCTGCTGGCGGGCGAGCTCGACCAGCCGGGCCGCCAGGGCGATGTCCTCGAGCCCGATCCCGAGCGACTTGAACACGGTCACGTCGGCGGCCGACTCCCGGCCGGGGTACTTGCCGACCACCAATGGCCCCAGCTCGACCACGTCCGACCAGCTCAGCACGCCCCCCTTGACCGGGGCGACCAGGTCACCGGCCTCCAGCTTGCCCTGCTCCTTGCTGTCTACCGCGACGAGCTTCGCCCGGCGGAAGACCTCGACGTCGGCCTCGGCCTTGCTCGGGAAGTTCGACCCGGCCAGGTTGACGTGGCACCCGTCGGCCAGCCACCCGCCCAGCAGCACCGGCTCGCGGGCTGTGGTCGCGGTGCAGACGATGTCCAGCCCCCGGGCGGCCTCCTCGGGCGTCGCCACCGGGACCACCTCGACGCCGGCTTCGGCGGCCAGCCCGGCGGCGAACTCGGCCCGCCGGTCGGGGTCCCGGCCGTACACCTTCACCAGCTTCACCGGCCGGACCTTGCAGACGGCCAGCACCTGCGTCCGGGCCTGCTTGCCGGTCCCGTAGCAGCCGAGGGTGGCGGCGTCCGGCCGGGCCAGCTTCCTCGTCGCCACGCCGGACGCCGCCCCGGTCCGGTACTGGCCCAGGATGTCGGCTTCGAGGATCGCGGTCATCTCGCCGGTCGTGCCGTCGAACAGGGTGACGTGGAACCGGGCCCCGGCCTTCGAGGTGGTATACGCCTTGAACCCGATCGCCCCGAGCGTCTTGGCCGCGGCCGGCAGGACGTGGAGCATGACGGCGTCGGTCTGGCACCGCCGGCGGGGGACGTTCTCGGCCTCGTCCAGCCCGAGCTTCTTGAACGCCGCCCCGACCGCCTCCAGGGCGAGGTCCGTCGTCACCAGCCGGCCGACCTCGTCCTCGGTCAGGTACAGCACCGGCATAAAGCACCCAAGGAGTTAACCACAGAGACACGAAGGGCGCGAAGAAGACAAATTCAATCTCGTCTTCTTCGTGCCCTTCGTGTCTTTGTGGTTACTTGCCGGTCGGTAACCACTCGGCGAGGCGGGCCAGCCCGGCCTCGATCGTCGGCCGGCCGCAGGCGAACGACATCCGGGCGAACCCCTCGGCCCCGAACGCCGCCCCGGGGACCAGGTTGACGTGGGCCTGCTCCAGCAGGGCCGCGCAGAAGGTGACGGAGTCCGTCACCGTCTTGTCCCCGAACGTCTTGCCGAAGAAGCCCGACACGTCGAAGAAGGCGTAGAACGCCCCGTCCGGGACCGGCAGCGACAGCCCGGGCATGGCCTTCAGCCGGGACACGGTCAGCTCCCGGCGGGCGGCGAACTCCGTCCGCATCTCGGCGACACACTCCTGCGGCCCGTCCAGCGCGGCGATCAGGCCCGCCTGGCTGACGCTCGACGGGCAGCTCGTCTCCTGGCTCTGGATGGTGTCCATCGCCTTGACCACCGCCGCCGGGCCGACCGCCCAGCCCATCCGCCAGCCGGTCATGGCGTAGCTCTTGCTGGCCCCGCTGATGGTAATCGTCCGGTCCCTCAGCCACGGCCGCAGGAGGGCCGTACACGTCGGCTTGGCGTCCCCGAACGTCAGTTGCTCGTAAATTTCGTCGCTCAGGATGGCGGCGTCGGTGTCCTGGAGGGCGTCGACCAGGGCCTCGAGTTCCGCCCGGGTGTAGACGCTCCCGGTCGGGTTGTTCGGCGAGTTGAGCATCAGCATCCGGGTTCGGGGCGACAGGGCCGCCCGGAGCTGGGCCGGGGTCATCTTGAACCCGCCGGCGGCCGTCGTGTGGACCAGGACGGGGGTGGCCCCGGTCATGCCGACCAGGTCCGAGTAGCTGACCCAGTACGGGGTCGGGATGACGACCTCGTCGCCCGGGCCGACGGTCGCCGCCAGGGCGTTGTGGATGGAGTGCTTGGCCCCGTTGGAGACGATGACGTTCTCGGCCCCGAACTCGTACCCGTACCGCTTCTTGTACCAGCGGGCGATGGCCGCCTTGACCTCGGCCGTCCCGCCGGCGGGCGTGTAGTGGGTGTGCCCGTCGAGGGCGGCCTTCGCGGCCGCCTCGCAGATGTGCTTGGGGGTGTCGAAGTCCGGCTCGCCCAAGCTGAAGTCGTAGACGGCCTTGCCGGCCGCCCGGAGCTGACGGGCCTTGGCCCCGGCGGCGAGGGTGGCCGACGGCTGGATCGACCCGGCCAGCTTGGAGGTGCGGATCATCGGACGCTCGGCCCCCGGCGGGTGGTGTTGCTATTCGGGCGGAACCGGCGTTATCCTACGACCCGCCCGCCCCGCGGCACGGACGGCCCGCATGCACGTCGCCCACTTCGTCCAACGATACCCGCCGGCGGTCGGGGGTTCGGAGGCGTACTTCGCCCGGCTCGGGGAGTATCTGGGCGACTGCGGCGATGAAGTGACGGTCTGGACGAGCACCGCCGTCGAGTTGGGCGAGATGTGGGGGAAGAAGGACCCCTCCCCCCGGCCCCCTCCCCTACGAAGGGAGGGGGAGGAAGACCCGAGCCACCGTCTTCTATCCGGCTCCCCCTCTCCCCCCGGGGGAGGGGGCCGGGGGGAGGGGTCTCTTCCGGCCGGGGGGCCGGGTCTCTTCGTCCATCGCTACCCCCCCGCCCCCCTCCCCCTCCGCCGCTACCTCCTCAAGGCCGCCTCGCTGCTCCCGGTCCGGCCCT
>JAIEQN010000281.1 GCA_019747685.1 Gemmataceae bacterium | reverse complement strand
CGGGCTGATCGTCGCCGAGGACGGCGGCCGGGTCGTCGGGTACGCCCTGGCCGGGTTCGCCCCCACGCCGGAACTGAACGCCCTGTCGTTCGCCGACGGGGTGATCTGCCAGGTGGCGGTCCGGCCGAGCGACCGGCGGAAGGGGGTCGGCCGGGGGCTCGTCCAGCAGTGCGAAGCCTACCTGGCGGGGAAGGGGGCGCGGACCCTCCGGGCCGGGCCGGTCTGGTCGGCCTGCCCGTTCGGGTTCGGGCTGTACGGCGGGACCAACTGCCCGGGCTTCCTCGCCTCCGACCCGGACGCCGACCCGTTCTTCAAGTCCCTCGGCTACGCCCCGGCCGGCCAGACCCTGGTCTTCCAGAAGAAGCTCGACCAGCCGCTGACCGCGGCCGACGCCCGGTTCGGGCTGCTCCGCCGGCGGTACGAGACGCAAATCCTGCGGGCGGCCGCCGTCCCGAGCTGGTGGCACGAGTGCGTCTGGGGGACGCTCGACCCGGTCGAGTTCCGCTTGGTGGACAAGCTGGCGAACAACCTGCCGGCGGCCCGGGCGGTGGTGTGGGAGCTGGAGGGGTACGGCTGGCGGTGGGGGTTCCCGTCGGCCGGCATCCTGGACATCCAGGTGCGGGACGACCTGCGGCGGCAGGGCCTGGCGAAGCTGCTCGTCTCGCAGGTGCTGCGGTTCTTGCAGGACCAGTTCTTCGGCATCTGCGAACTCCAGGCCCCGGCCGACCGGCCGGACCTGGTGGCCCTGTGCCGGTCGGCCGGGCTGGAGCAGGTGGACGTGGGCACGTCGTACACCAAGCCGGTGCCGGAGGGGATGCAGGTGCCGCTGACGCGGCCGACCGGCTGGACGCCGGTGGGAGTCAATCAGTCGTCGTAGGTGGGCCGGCCCAACCGACCCCGCCAATCGGCCGCGTACTCGCCCACGTCGAAGTTCTCGCCCTTCAGCCACCCGTACAGCGTCAACTCGTCGGCCTGCCAGTTGCCGTCAAGTCCGAAATACGACAGCGGCCACAGCGCGAGGCGGAACCACGGCAGGCGATCGAACTCGCGGACCACGATGGCGGCCGGGCGGAGGCCGAGGCCCGCGATCAGCCACGAGGGGAAATCGATCTGCGGGGCAGGGGGCGGTGCGGGCGGGGGCGGCGGGGGCGGCTGCAGGACCATCCCGGAGAACAACCGCCGGAGGCCGGTCGGGCGTGGGGCCGCCGGCGGCACCGGAGGCGACGGGGCCGCCGGCGGTGAGGGAAGGGTGAGCGGCCCGAACTCGGCGAGCCGGCCGTCCTCGTGGAACCGTGCGAGAACCCACCCGTCCCCGTAGTGACTGCCGACGAGGGCCGGGGTCCCGTCCGGCAGCCGGCCGGCGAACATCCCACCGCTGATGTCGATCCCCGGCCGGTCGTCCTCGCCCCGGCCGCACAACGGGAACGTCCGGTCGAACGGCCGGACGACGTGGGCTATGTCGCGGCCGGCGAGCCGGTTGACCCGAGCGGCGAGGGCGTCGGCCTCGGCGTCCAGTTCGGCCGCCCGGCTACCGGCGGACACCCCGCCGAGCAACTGGACCAGCTCGATCCGGGCCGGCTGGGGTCGGGCGACGGCGACCGCCTCGGCCAGCCGCTCGCTCCAGCCGATCCAGAGCCGGAGCGTCCCGACCCGGGCGAGGTGCGGGCACTCGGCCAGGGTGGCGGCGTCGCCCGGGCTGATCGGGAACGCGAGTTCGACGGTGTCGAGGTCAGCCAGGGCCGGGCAGCCGGCCACGTCGAACGCATCACCCCGGGAATCGACCACCGCCAGCTCGCGGACGGTTGGGTACTCGGCCCGGAGGTCCGACCCGCGGTCGCGGAGGGTGCGGATGTCCACCCGGGCGCGGTCGGCCAGCCCGCGGCGGAATCCGACCACCCACTCGGCGGACGGGTCGTTAAGCCGGCTCTCGAACTCGTCGGCCCGGCGGATGAGTTCCCGGGTCCGGGGGTCGTCCAGCCGGTCGCGGATCGGTTCCAGTTCGACCTGAACGCGGATGAACTCGGCCTGCTCGGGGTGGCCGTGGTCGTCCAGCCAGTCGGCGTAGACGAGCCGCGGCGTGTCGTCGTCCGGGGCGGCCCGGATGGCGGCGAGGATGGCGTCCCGGTCGGTCACGGCGACCCCTTCACCTCGGCCAGCTCGTCCCGCAGCCGGGCCAGCTCGGCCTCCACCGCCGACCGGCCGGGGCTGGGCCTCACCGACACACCCCTCGTCCGCCAGCCGGAACAGCGTCAGCTTACGGCCCTTCAGGTCGAACCGCAGGTAGTACGCGACTTTCAGGTCCCGCCGGTACTCCTCCCGCCGCTCCGGTTCGTACTTCCGGTCCGCCGCCGGCGTGTCGTCGATCACCACCGACGGGCCGACCGGCCGGTGTGAGACGGCGAACGCCCGGTCGGGGTCGATCGGCTCGGGGTGAATCACGACGAGGTGATCCGGCACGATCTGCCCCGGGTGGTCCTTGCCGGGTTGGTTGTGCCGGATCAGCCGGCCGTCGAAGAGCCGCACGTCCGGCCGCCGGCGGCGCCACCGCTGCCACCGCCCGGGCCGGGGGCACCCGGCCCCCTATCATCTCCGCATGAACCTCCCCCGGCTGCTCCTCCGGCTGGCCCTCGGCCGGCGGCCCCCCCAGACCAGCGGCGAACTCCGCGTCCCGGGCATCGCTTTTCCAGTCACCATCCGCCGGGACAAGTGGGGCGTGCCCCACGTCGACGCCGCGACCGACGCGGATGCGTTCTTCGCCCAGGGGTTCTGCCACGGCCAGGACCGGGCCGGCCAGCTCGAACTCTTGTGGCGGGTGGTCCGCGGCCGGCTGGCCGAGTGGGCCGGCGCGGACGGATTGCCGGTCGACCGGTTCAGCCGCCGGGTCGGGTTCCGGCGGGCCGCGGAACGGCAGGTCCCGGCCCTGTCGGCCGAAGTCCGGGAGGCGTTCGACGCCTACGCGCGGGGCGTCACCGCCGGGGCCACCCTGGGGCTCCCCCGCAAGCCGCACGAGTTCGCCGTCCTCGGCGGCGGGCCGTCCGCCTGGGAGCCGGCCGACGTGGTCGGCGTCCTCAAGTTCGAGTCGTTCCTCCTGCCGTCGAACTGGGACGTGGAGCTGGCCCGGCTACGGCTCCTGCGGTCCGACGGCCCGGCCGCGGTCGAAGCCCTGGACCCGCTCTACCCGGCCGGCCACCCGATCACGATGGACCTGGCGAGCGGGGGGCGTGAGCCCCCTGATGGGTCCCGGCATCAGGGGGCTCACG
>JAIEQN010000551.1 GCA_019747685.1 Gemmataceae bacterium | reverse complement strand
GTCGGCCGCCCGGACCAGGCAGACGGCCAGCCCGGCCACCGCCCCGGTCTGGGGGGCGGCCGCAGTCACCTGCCGGGTGTACGCCGGCAGGACCGAGCCCAGGGCGAACCCGGCCAGCCAGACGAGCCGCCAGCCCGGCGGCAGCCCGGCCCGCCGGCCCAGCACCCACAGGCACCCGACCGCCGCCGCGTACCCGACCCCGCTGGTCAGGACGGCGGCCCACCGGCAGAACACGTCCGGCCGGTCGCCCGGGGCGGGAGCCCCGGCCAGCATCAGCACCCGGTACGCGGCCGCCAGCAGGACGGCCGGGACCATCGGCTTGTCCGAGTAGTACCGGCCGCCGACCCGGACCTTGTCCAGCGTCCCGTGGGCCCCCAGGTTCGGCAGGTCGGGGGTGTACGGCGACCGGCCGGGCGGCGGCCGGACGAACACCGAGTCGTCGATGGCCAGTGTCCCGCGGTCGACCAGCGACTCGGCCGTGGCCAGCCGGGACCCGTCGTTGTACCCGTCGGCGAACGGCAGCGCCCCGGCCGCAGCCAGCCCCAGCGCCAGCCCGGCCAGGGCCCCGGCGGCCGCCGGTCGGTCGGCCCAGGCCGCCATCAGTCCCCCATCGGGTAGAACACCGCCGGGGCGGCGACCGCCGGCAGGGCGTCCATCCGCCCGACCGCGGCCCGGAACCGGCCGGTCTCGGCCACGTGGGTCACCACCACCAACGGCACCGGCCCGGCCCCGTCCCCCTCCGGGGCCTCGTGCTGGACCACCCCGGACACGCTGATCCCCTCGTCGGCCAAGATGCGGGTGATGTCGGCCAAGACGCCCGGCCGGTCGGCCACCAACAGCCGCAGGTAGAACCGGCTCCGCACCCGCTCGGACGGCTCGACCACGAAGCCGCTGCCCTCCCCGGACCAGAGCCGGGCGGCCGCGAACGTCCGCTGGGCCCGGCCGACGGCCAGGTCGATCAGGTCGGCGACCACGGAACTGGCCGTCGGCAGCATCCCGGCCCCCGGCCCCTGGTAGAGCGTTTCCCCGACCACGTCCCCGTGCAGGGCGACGGCGTTGTACGCCCCCCGCACCTGGGCCAGCAACGCCGTCCGGCGGAGCAGCACGGGGGCGACGTGCAGGGCCACCGTCCGGAATTGCGGAATGCGGATTTCGGAATGCGGAATGGCAGACAAAGACCCGCTGTCTTCATTCCGAATTCCGAGTCCCGCATTCCGCATTTCTCCCGTCCACGCCTCGGCCAAGAGCTTGATCGTGTACCCGAGTTCGGCCGCGAACCGGATGTCCATCGGGTCGAGCCCGGCGATCCCCCGCCGCTCGATCTGGTCCGGCCGGGCCGCCACCCCGAACGCGATCTGGGCCAGCACCGCCAGCTTGTGGGCCGCGTCCGACCCGTCCACGTCCAGCGTCGGGTCGGCCTCGGCGTACCCCAGCCGCTGGGCCTCGGCCAGGGCATCGGGGTAGGACACGCCCCGGTCGGCCATGCTGGAGAGGATGAAGTTGCACGTCCCGTTGAGGATGCCCTGGATGGCCGTCACCTGATTCGCGGCCAGGCTCTCCCCCAGCGCCCGGATGATCGGCACCCCGCCGGCCACCGCCGCCTCGAAGCAGACCGCCCGGTCGGCCCGCCGGGCCCGGTCGAACAGCTCCGCCCCGTGCCCGGCCAAGAGCGCCTTGTTGGCCGTGACGACGTGCTTCCCGGCCTCCAGGGCCTCCAGCACCACCCGCCGGGCGGCCGTCGTCCCGCCGATCAGCTCGACCACCACGTCGACCGCCGGGTCGGCCCGCGCATCCCGGATGTCGGTGGTGAGGACGCCGGGGGGTAACTCGACCGGCCGGGGCTTGGCCGGGTCGCGGACGACCACCCGGCGGAGGACGATCGGCCGGCCGGCCCGCCGGCTCAGACGGTCGGCGTGTTCTAAGAGAACTCGGGCGACCCCGGCCCCGACCGTCCCACACCCGACCAGCGCGACCCCGAGCGGTTCGGACGGCATAAGGCCGGCACCCCGGAAACGTCGATACGAGAGGGAACCCCGGAGTTCTTACCCGGCCTGGCCCGGCCCGGCTACCACCACCGGACCGCGACCGGCACGGAGGTTGCCATCCCTACCCCCGCCCGACCCCGGCCTGCCGGCCGCGTCGAGAAAGCCGCCATGTCCGCCTGCGCCTTCGCGCGCCCCCACCCGCAAACCCCGGCCGAGCACCGGGCCTGGTCCCGCGGCGGGGTGGTCGTCATCGCCCTCGCCTGCCTGGCCGTCGCCGCCGCCGGCGGGCTGGTCACCGCCGGTTCGGTCCGCAGTTGGTATCCCGACCTCCCGAAGCCGGGCTGGACCCCGCCCGACTGGGTGTTCGGGCCGGTCTGGACGGCCCTGTACCTGACGATGGCGGTGGCCGCGTCGCGGGTCTGGCTGGCCCGGGACCGGGACGACGTGTGCTGCCCGCTGACCGCCTTCGGCCTCCAGCTCGCCGCCAACCTCCTCTGGTCGGTCTGCTTCTTCGGGCTGCAAAGCCCGCTGCTCGGGTTCCTGGACATCCTGGTCCTGTGGGGCCTGGTCGGGCTGACCGTGGTGCAGTTCTGGGGCGTCTCCACGCTCGCCGGCGGGCTGCTGGTGCCGTACTGGCTGTGGGTGAGTTATGCGGCGGCCCTGAACGGGTCGATCGTGCTCATGACCCGGTAACCCGGGCCGATTGGCACGCCCTCTGCATTACACCTCCGCCGAGTCCCGGCGGGGACGGAAGTCGTGACCGCGAACCGCGAACGGGCGTCGTCAGCGCCGCCCGGCGGCGGTCGGCACGCCACCGGACCCCGTCGACCCGACCCGCGGCCGGTCCGCCGGCCGCTTTCCGACCCCGGACCACCGAGAGGATTCCGCCATGCTCCGCTGGGCCCTGATGTTCCTCGTGGTCGCCCTGGTGGCCGCCCTGTTCGGGTTCACGAACGTGGCCGGCACCTCGATGGACATCGCCAAGATCCTGTTCTTCGTGTTCCTGGTCCTGTTCGTCGTCTCCCTGGTGTTCGGCAGCCGGGCCACCAGAGACGTGACCTGACCTCGGGCCGGCCGCGCCCCGGGCGAGCGGGGGGCGTCAGCCGGCCGGTCTGGGTCTGATCGACGCCCTCTCCCCTTGAGGGAGAGGGCAGCCGCCCGAAGGGCGGCGGGTGAGGGGAAGGTCCACGTCCCCGGACCCCGCCCCCCGGGCGCGGGGGGTCCCGCACCCCCAAGGGGGGGGGGGCGGCAACCCCCGCACAACCCACC
>JAIEQN010001055.1 GCA_019747685.1 Gemmataceae bacterium | reverse complement strand
CCGGCCCGCCGGGGCCTTCGGCGGGGGCGGTGGCGGCCGACCCGGCGGCGGGGGCGGTGCGGGGTTCAGACCCGGGGGCGGGGGCGGGGGAGCCCGGCCGGGCGGGCGGCAGGCCAACCGACTGGAGGACCCCCGAAATTTTGACGACCGGGACATGGATGTCCCTTCCGCCAACGTCAGCCTGATCTACGACCCCGAGGCCGACATCGACCCGTGGGTCAGCCGTAGTGACATCCCGGCGGGGTACGCCCCGCCGGCCCGGGACGCCCGCCGGCACCTGACGAACCCGGTCGTCCAGATCGGCGGCCCGCAACCCCCCGGCGGGCTGCAACTGGCCGGCGGGCAGCCGCCGGCCCCGCAGCCCGGCCAGCCGATCCGGCCGCCGGTCGGGCCGCCCGGGACCGGGCTGGCCGTCCCCCGGAACCCGGCCACCGCCGTCCCGTTCCCGGAGCTCGGGGTGGTGGTCGTCCGGACCCAGGACCAGCAGGACCTGAAGATCATCCTCGACCTGATCGCCCAGCTCCAGAGGGACGCGGCCGGGGCCCAGACGGTGCTGAAACTAGTCCGGCTCAAGCACGGCGACAGCAGCATCGTGGCCGGGACCCTGAACTCGCTCTTCGGCCGGGTCCAGCTCGGCCTCGGGTCGAACATCCTGGCCCCCGGGTCGACCAACCCGTTCCAGGCGGTGACCGGCGGGGCCGGGTCGACGACCCAGAACGCGTTCGCCGTCGCCCTGCCGCGGTTCAACGCCGTCCTGATCGCCGGGCCGCAGGGCCGGATGGAGGACATCCTCAAGGAGGTCGACCGGGTCGACCAGCCGAACGAGGCCCCGATCCGGGTCTTCCCGCTGAAGAAGGCGTCGGCCCCGATCATCGCCCAGACGCTCCGGCAGTTGTACGCCCAACGGTTCCCCCAGGAGGGGCCGCCGAACAGCCAGTTCCGGATCAACGCCGACTACGGGAGCAACAGCGTCCTGGTCCAGGCCGCCCCGGCCGACCTGCGGGACATCGAGGAGCTGATCCGCCAGCTCGACGCGGCCGCCCCCCAGTCGGTCAACGAGGTCAAGCTGTTCCGGCTCCGCAACGCCCTGGCCCAGGACCTGGCCGCCACCCTGATCCAGGCGATCGCGTCGAACACCCTGAACCCGTCCCAGCAGGCCACCCAGCCGTGGTACACCCAGACGGTGACCACCGGGGTCGGGGCGCTGGGCCAGGTGACGGCCGACGCCGCCGGCGGCCAGCAGTTCGGGGCCGGCCAGGCGTTCCAGCAGGGGCAGTTCGGGCAGGGGCAGTTCGGCCAGTTCGGGGCCGCCGGGCTGGGGACGAACGCCGCCCTGAACGCCGTCATCCCGACCGTCGGGTCGTCGGCCGGTGGCGGGCTGTCGACCAAGGCCAACACCCTCCGGTTCCAGACGGCCGACGGGCGGGCGTTCGAGAGCGGGTTCCTGGAGGACGTCCACATCATCCCGGACGCCCGGATCAACGCCCTGCTGGTGACCGCCCCCGAGCGGACGATGAAGCTGGTCGAGCGGCTGATCGACAGCCTGGACACGGTGGCCGCGGCCGCGTCGTTCATCAACGTCTTCCAGCTCCAGCGGGCCGACGCCGCCCAGACGGCGATCATCCTCGGCCAGCTCTTCACCGGCCAGAACCGGACCGGGCTGACCCCCGGGGCGGCCGGTGGGAACCAGTTCGGGGGCGGCGGGCCGTTCGGGGCCGGCGGGGCGGGCGCCGCGCTCGGCGGCCAGGCCGGGCAGGTCCGGCCGCTGTTGACCCTGACCGGGGACGTGTCCCCGGGGGCGACCCTGATCGGCCTGTCGATCGGGGTGGACGACCGGACCAACAGCCTGATCGTGTCCGGGTCGCAGAACGACCTGGACACCATCCGGGCGATCGTCGCCCGGCTGGACGCCACCCCGACCGGCGGGGAGCGGCTGAACGACGTGTACAAGCTCCGCAACCAGGCCGCGGCGGACGTGGCCGCCAGCCTCCAGACGTTCTTCCAGAACTCCCTGACGGTGTACACCGGGGCGGCGTTCGCCAGCGCCTACCTCCAGCTCCAGCGGAACGTGGTGGTGGTGGCCGAGCCGGTCAGCAACACCCTGCTGGTCAGCGCCAGCCCGCAGTACTTCGCCGAGATCCGCCGGTTCATCGAGCGGATCGACGCCCAGCCGCCGCAGGTGGTCATCCAGGTGCTGATCGCCGAGGTGCAGCTGAACAACACCGAGGAGTTCGGGGTCGAGGTCGGGCTGCAGAGCCCGGTCATCTTCGGCCGGAGCGTCACCGGGACCGCCCCCGGGACCCCCGGGTTCAACTTCAACAACACCACCGTCCCGCTGCCGAACGCCAACACCTTCAACCAGGGGGTGGTCGGGTTCCAGGGGCTGGGGAACCTGAACGTCGGCCGGACCAGCACCAACGGGCTGGGGTTCGGCGGGCTGGTCCTGTCGGCCCAGGGCCAGTCGTTCAACCTGCTCATCCGGGCCCTCAAGGCCCAGGGCCGGATCGACATCCTCAGCCGCCCGCAGGTCCAGGTGGCCGACAGCCAGATCGGGTACGTCCAGGTCGGCCAGGACTTCCCGTACCTCGGCAACAGCACCCTGACGGCCACCGGGGTGGCCCAGCAGTCGATCCTGTACCGGCCGATCGGGGTGACGATGCGGGTGACCCCGCGGGTGAACCCGGACGGGAAGGTGCTGATGCGGGTCGAGCCGCAGATCTCCAGCGTGGCCGCCGGGCTGGTCAGCCTGGGCAACGGGGTCACCCAGCCGGCGTTCAACGTCGAGACGGTCGAGACCACGGTGCTGGCGGCCGACGGGGAGACGATCGTCCTGGGCGGGCTGATCTCCAAGCAGGACACCCGGGCGGAGAACGGCATCCCGTTCTTCAAGGACATCCCGTACGTCGGGGCGCTGTTCCGCTACCGGAGCCACCAGGTGCAGAAGCGGGAGGTCCTGATCATCATGACCCCGCACATCGTCCGGACCGAGTACGAGGCGGCCCGGGTGCTGGCCGAGGAGAGCCGCCGCATCCAGTGGTGCCTGCCGGACGTGGCCAAGATGCACGGGCACGGGATGGAGGTGATCGGGCCGGCCGCCCAGGGGGCCAACCCGATCCCGGTCCCGGCCGGCCCGGCCCCGGGGGCCTACCCGGGCGGCCCGGTCTACACCGGCCCGGGGCCGCTCGACCTGCCGGGCGGGGTGGTCGTTCCGCCGGGCGGGGTGGTGCCGCCGGGGGCGGTGATCCCGACCCCG
>JAIEQN010001038.1 GCA_019747685.1 Gemmataceae bacterium | reverse complement strand
AGCAGCCCGGCCCCGGCCGCCACCCCGCCCATGATCCACCGGTTCACGTCCCGGAGCATGTGCGGGTGGAGCTTGTGGGTGGTCGGGTAGCCGGCCAGCCGGACCTCGGCCCCGGCCGCGTACAAGAGTCGGTGGTCCCGCTGGGCCGACGTGTACGGCACCGCCGCGTTGGCGATCCCGTGGCCGATGAACACCGGCAACCCCCGGACCATCCGCAGGTTGAACAGCGGCCGGCCGTCGGGCCGCGGCAGCCGCCCGTTCAGGGCCACCACCCCGGCCACCCGGTCGGCCAGCCGCAGCCCCAGCCGGTAGGCCACCTCGGCCCCCTCGCTCACCCCCAACAGGTAGACCCGCTCGGAGTGGACGTGGTACGTCCGCCGGGTCTGCTCGACCGCCCCGAGCAGGTAGTCCTCGGCGTCGGCCGGGTCGCCCCAGCCGAACGCCGGCCGGCCGTCCGGCCGGGTGCCGACCCGCTCCGGCCCCCGCAGGCTCAGCCCGATGTAGTTCCGGCGGGACAGCTTCGGGGCCAGCCGGGCGATCTGCTCCTCGCTCCCGCCGGCCCCGTGGAACAGCACGACCAGGGGGTACGGGTAGCGGGGCTGGTAGTCGGTCGGCAGGAACGTCTGGACCGGCCGGCCGGGGTGGGCCGGGACCTCGGTGGTGTAGAACCCCTCGGCCGGGCGGTCGGTCCGCCAGTGGGTGCGGGTGGTTTCCGGCATGGTGGCCCGTGTGATCCGGGGGCGTGGGACGCGGCCGGCGGGGGTCCGAACGGCTGACCGAGTCGGCGGTTCGACGCCGGCCGGGGCGTCCGGCTCGGCACAACTTTACGCCCAGCTCCGGGCGGGTTCAAGCGGACCCCGGCCCGGGCTTGAGGGAAACCGGCCGGATTTCCGGCCCGGCCGCGCGGTCGCACCGGCCGGGGTATATGCAGTGGAGTAGCGAATCTGGGGCGGGTCAACAGTTCCGGCCGGTCGGGAAGCGGATTCCGCCGGGGGCCAGCATGGCGCATCCGCGCCCACGACTACCGGCGCCCCAACCGGCACAACCGCGCCGGCGACAACGGGGTGTCACCGTACCGGCCGGACGGTCAGTTCCACCCAGGTCTGGTCGGCCGCCGACCGGGCGGCGATCCGCCGCCGGAGCGGCTCGCCCGGCTTGGCCACCCAGGCGGCCCGGAGTTGGTGCTCGGTGAACCCGGGGACGAACCCGGCGGCGGTCTCGATGCCGAGGCCGGGGCTCAGCTCACGAACCTGGGCCGTCAGGTCGACGCGGACCCGGCCGCCCGGGGCCGCGGCCGGGACGACTTCGAGTCGGACGCCGGCCCAGTCGGCGGCCACCGTGCCGTCCGGCTTCGGGACCGGTACGTCCTGGCCGCAACGGACCATCCCGAAACTTCCGGCGGTGACCACCACCTGCGGCTGGGACACCACCCGGAGCGTCCCGTCCGCCTCCGACCCGAGCGGGTCGCCCTGGTAGACGGTCAGGGCGATGTGGTACTGCTGGGGCGGCAGGTATCCCGCCGCCGACACCAGCCCGAGCACGAGCGCGACCGCGTTCATCCGGCACCTCCGTGTGACGGCGACCCGGGCGGGCCGGGGGCGTGAGCGACCGGAGTCGGTTTCCTCCGGTCGCTCACGCTCCCGGCCCGCCAAACACCTCAACCCCTCACGATCCCCTGCCGGTGCAGGTAGTCCAGCACCAGGGCGACGCCCTCCTCGACGGTCTGCCGGCTGGCGTCGAAGGTCAGCTCGGGGCTGGCCGGCGGCTCGTAGGGGTCGTCGACGCCGGTGAAGGCCATCCCCTTCCCGGCCGCCACCGCCTCCCGGGCCTGCCGGTACAGCCCCTTCGGGTCCCGCCGCTCGCAGCAGTCGATCGGGGTGCTGACGTGGACCTCTACGAACGGGATGGCCCCGCCCTCGGCCTGCTGGTGGGCCTTGCGGGCGGCGTCCCGGTCGGCCCGGTACGGGCTGATGAAGCTGGTCAGGGCGATCAGCCCGGCGTCGGCCAACAGCCGGGCCACCTCCCCGATCCGGCGGACGTTCTCCTCCCGGTCGGCGGGGCCGAACCCCAGCCCGAACCGCTCGGCCCGGTCCGGGGCGTACCCCCGGGCGTCCATCAGCACCTGCGGCCCGGCGTTCAGCCCGAGCCGGACGTTGTCGCCGTCCAGCACGTAGGCGGCGTGGCCCCGCCGGATCAGCACCTGTTCCAGGGCCACCGCCAGGGTGCTCTTGCCGGACCCCGAGAGGCCGGTGAACCAGACCGTCGCCCCGGTCTGCTTGAGCAGGGCCGCCCGCTCCTCGCGGGTGACGGTCCCGGGGTGGTAGAACACCTGCGCCGGCTTCATGGCTTCGAGTTTCGAGGTTGAGGTTTCGAGTTTCCCGATCCGGCTCAGGTTACGGGTTCGATCGCCGGGTGGCCTACCTCCGGATCGCGGCAGGGGGCTGACGGCGAACGCGGCCTCTTCCAACTCGAAACTTGAAACTCAAAACTGGTTACGGGGCGGCCACCCGGAACTCGACCGGCTGGCTGCGGGCGACCCGGTTGGTGGTCAGGTCCCGGACCTCGGCGACCAGGGTGTACGCCCCCGGCAGGAGCGGGACCGGCATGGTGTAGTTCCGGAAGTAGTCCTGGACCGGGGACCGGGTCGGGACGACCTCGTCCACCACCCGGACGGCCGGGATCGCCCGCCGGGGGTCCTTCGGGTCGGGCTGCTCGACCACCCGGCCGGCGTCGTCCCGGACCTCCAGCCGCACCCGCACCCGGGTGACGTACCCCTCCCCCTTCGGCCCGGCGGCCGGCTCGCAGGCGACGTGCCGCACCTCCAGGTACAGCGGGGTCCGGTCCCCGGGCCGGAACGGGTCGGCCGCCGGCCGCGGGACGTACCGGCCGAACCCGTCCACCTCCTTGCAGAACGCCACCTTCTCGACCGCCAGCGGGGCCCGGGCCCCGAGCCGGCCGGCGACCGCCCCGAACTGGTCGGCCATCACCCCGACCTCCCGGGGGTCGGCGGCCGACAGGTTCAGGTCGGCCAGCCGGGCGAACTGGGGGAGCAGTTGCAGGGCCAGCTCCTGGTTCGCCCGGTCGAGGCCGTCGAGGTGCCGGAGGGCGTCGTACGGCCGCTTCTCGACGTAGGCCCGCAGGGCGGCCACCAGCGGCGGCTCCGGGGCCGGCGGCTTCGGGGTCAGGGACGGGAGCGCCGGGAGCGGCCCCGGCTCGGCCTTGACGGCGGTGACCGGGGCCGGCGGGGCCG
>JAIEQN010000567.1 GCA_019747685.1 Gemmataceae bacterium | reverse complement strand
GCCGAACTCCCCTGACCGCCCCACCCGTCGCCCCTCCGCGCCACCGGCTACCGGGTTTGACCTCGGGCCGGATTCTGTTATTTTGTACAGTTATGGCCGCGGCCCGCTCGGGTTGGCGGACGGACCGGAGGCGAGCATGATCGGACCCGGTACTGCTCGGGTGGCGACGGAAGCCAGCAACGGCTCAGCGGTTGAGGCCGAAATCCGGGTCGGGCATGAGCGGGTGCGGCCGGAAAAACCCGTGATCAGCCGGCGGAAGGCCTAAACCGACAACGAGTTACGCCGAGGGGGCCGTTCGGCAAAAAAGCGAGGGGGGGAGGGGGTGGCATCATGCGAAACGGCGAAGACACCGGGAAAGCCTTAGTTCCGCTCGGCCGGTGCATGGCCGTCCTTGCCGAGTTGCGGCCGGGCCAGCTCGGCCAGGCCCTTCCTGGCCGCCTCGTCGGCCGGGTCGACGGCCAGAACGCTCTCGAACCAGTCGGCCGCCCCGGCGGTCCGGCCGAGCGGCAGTACGAGGTGTACGCCCTCCTGCGGCCCCAGCTCTACGCCCACGTCCAGCGGCAGATCGAAGGCGGGCGGTCCGACGGGATCGACGGGGTGCTGGCCACCGTCCCGGCCGACAAGCGGGGGTGGGAGTGGCAATACCTCGGCTCCCGCCGGGGGTCCCCGGACATCCGCCGCCTGCCCGACGGCGGGGGCTTGGTCCACACCATCACCCGCGGGGCCGACCTGGTGTTCACCGCCGACGCGGACCAGCAGAAGATTTACGTGTTGAACTGCACGACCCGGCATAACTACCCCGGCAGGATGCCCGAGCACCTCCAGAACACCGGGTCGTACTTCGACGGGGCTACCCCCGACGACCGGCGGCGGATCTACCGCAACGCCGTCGCTCCGACGGAGGGGGAAGTCCTGGTCAGCGACGGCGGGTCGTACTTCGGCCTGTTCACCGAGGTGAGCGCCGGCCGGACGCCGAAGTTCGTCAGCGTCCTCCACCCGGGGGACGGCCCGTACGGGGGGCGGATGCCGGCGGGCAAGGCGGCCGGACGCGACCTGGTCGCGGTCGCCGACCGGGCCGGCGTGTACGTCGCGTCCTGGCCGTCCGTCGAGGGGCGGCGGCGGCTGGCACTGTGCGAAACCCGGAACGTCCGGAACAAGGCCCTGGGGTTGGTGACGTACGACCTGCTCCGGGACCCGGACCGGGGGCCGGGCGTCCCGTTCCCGCCGAACCCGTTCATGCCGAACCCGGCCGAGCTACGGCCGGCCGAGCTACGGGCGGTCGCCCCGCTCGGGGTGTACGACGTGTCGGGCAGGGGGACGCACGCATTCGGCGGGAGCACGGTCTACGCGCTCGGGGCGGCCGGCGGGTCGGTCCGGCTGCCGGACATCGTCCCGGGCACCCACCGGGTGGTCACCGCCCGGTTCAGCCCGTCGGCCCGCCTCCTGGCGGTCGCCCTGGACGGGGGCGACTCGCCCCTCCGGCCGGTCCGGGTGTACCCGGTCGGGCTGCCCGGGGACGCCCCGAAGCCGGCCGAGTACGTCGGCCACACGGCCGCCGTCCGGTCGGTCGAGTTCTTCGCCGGGGACACCCGCATGGTCACCGGGAGCGACGACGGGACGGTCAAGGTCTGGGACGTGGGCACCCGGGAGTGCCTGCTCACCCTGTCCGGGCCGGGCGGGGCGGTCACCCAGGTCGCCGTCTCCCCCGACGCCCAACGGATCACCGCCCTCGGCGACGGCAGGGTCCGGAGCTGGGCGGTCAAGTCGCCGTAGGCCGGTCGCCGCCCGGCGGTGGGTCGGTTCGGGCGGCCGGGGCGGAGCCCGCGGTGCCCCGGCTACCCGAACCGATCGGCCCACTACCTGCCGCCCCGGTTCGGTGCCACCGCCCGGTCCTTCGGCTCTACGGCCCGCGGCCCCGGCGGGTACAATGCCGGCACCCCGGAGGGCCCCGCGATGTCCGCCGTCACCGTCCCCGACGCCTTGGCCGATACCCTGGCCGCCGCCGGCCCGGTCGAGCTGCGGGCCGCCGACGGCCGGGTCCTCGGCGACTTCGTCCCCCGCACCGCCTCGGCCGCCAACGGGCCGCCCCCCGCCCCGCCGGCCGAGGTGCCGCCCCCGCCAGCCGATGGCCGGCTCGGCGTCCCGCCCCACCTCCGCGGGCCGGACCCGCGGATGAGGGACGCCCTGGCCCGCATCAAAGCCCGGCGGGCCACCGGACCGCAGTTTTCCACCCCGGTCAACGACCAGGACCTGCGGGACGCCCGGGCCGGGGAGATGTATGGCGACCCCGTCTAACCCGACCGCGGCCGTCCTCGACGCCTCGGCCGCGGTCGCCTACGCCGCCCGGGAGCCGGGCCGGTTCGGTCACGTCGCCTCACACCTGGCCGCCAACAACGCGACCGGGCGGGACTCCTACGCCCCGGGGCTGATCGTCGGCGAGACGTTGCACGTCCTGTGCAAGAAGCTCGCCCGGGGCGAACTCGACGCCACCACCCATGCCGCCGCGGTCGTCGACCTGATCGACTTGATGAACGGCGTCCGGCCGCCGCCGGGCGGGGAGGCCGGCCTGATCGCCCCGGCCGCCCGGCTCGGCGGCGGGTACACTTGCGCGAAGTCGAACGACTCGCTGTACCTGGCCCTCGCCGAGCGGCTCGTAGCCGCGGGCGAGGTGGTCGAGGTGGTGACGTTCGACGACGACCAGGCGAAGTGGGCCGAACGGCTCCCCGGCGTGACCGGCCGCCGCCTCCCCGACTCGTAACGGACCCGCCCTCCCACCCGACCGAGTCCGACCCGTGAACGTCCGCCTCGTGGTGACCGCCGGGCCGCACGCCGGCCGGGAGTTCGCCTTCGACCAACACGACACCGTCCTCGTCGGCCGGTCGAAGGACGCCCACCTGCGGCTGAGCTACGACGACCCGTACTTCTCCCGCCGGCACTTCCTGGTCGAGGTCAACCCGCCCCGGGTCCGGGTCCTCGACCTGGACAGCCGCAACGGCACCCTCGTCAACGGCCGGCGGGTCCGGGACGCCGAGCTGAAGGACGGGGACGAGGTGACTGCCGGGCACACCGTCTTCAAAGTCCACGTCCCCCCGCCCGACCCGGACGAGGTCCGGACCCTCGGGCTGGCGGCCGCCCCGCCCCCCGTCTTGCCCCCGGTCCCACCCCCGCCTGCCCCGGTCCCCCGCGCGCCGGCGGCTCCCGGGGCTCACGCCCCGGGCTCGCCGAGTCGCCCGCCGC
>JAIEQN010000241.1 GCA_019747685.1 Gemmataceae bacterium | reverse complement strand
TGTAGCTCAACGGTAGAGCGCTAGCCTTCCAAGCTAGCTGTTGCGGGTTCAAATCCCGTCGCCCGCTCTGGCCGGGGTCGTCCGCCGGCCGTATCATTCCCCGGGTCGGCTTCGCGCCGCCCCGGGTCGCCGACCGCCGCTGCTGTAGCTCAGTTGGTAGAGCACCTCCTTGGTAAGGAGGAGGTCATGGGTTCGAGTCCCATCAGCAGCTCTGACCCGTCCGCGACCCCACCGGCCTGAACGGAAGAGCCGCCCGGCCCGGCCGCCCCCGGGCCGCCGCGACCGACGGGCGGGACGGGCCGACCCCCACACACCAGGAATCCACCGACCCGGGTATCACCCGCGAGGAGCGAGGAGCGATGGCGAAGGAGAATTTCGCGCGGACCAAGCCGCACGTCAACGTGGGCACGATCGGCCACATCGACCACGGCAAAACGACCCTGACCGCGGCCATCATGGCCCGGAACGCCCACATCAACAAGTTGAAGGAGTTCAAGACCTACAGCGAGATCGCCAAGGGCGGGATCGTCCGGGACGCCAACAAGACGGTGACCATCGCCGTCAGCCACGTCGAGTACGAGTCGAACGACCGGACCTACGTCAACGGCGGGGCCCTGCCGTTCAAGGACCTGCTCGACTACCCGGGCCTCGACGCGGTCGACTACGCCCAGCCGGTCAAGGGCCGGCACTACGCCCACATCGACTGCCCCGGGCACGCCGACTACATCAAGAACATGATCACCGGGGCCGCCCAGATGGACGCGGCCATCCTGGTGGTCGCCGCCGACGACGGCCCGATGCCCCAGACCCGGGAGCACATCCTGCTGGCCAAGCAGGTCGGCGTCCCCCGGATCGTCGTCTACCTCAACAAGTGCGACAAGGCCGACCCGGAGCTGATCCCGCTGGTCGTCATGGAGCTGCGGGACCTGCTCAACAAGTACGAGTTCCAGGGGGACGAGATCCCGATCGTCTACGGCCGGTCGAAGGAGGCCCTGGAGAACCCGACCACCGACAACCCCGGGTCGCTGTCGATCGACGCCCTGATGTTCGCCCTGGACACCTACGTCCCCCTCCCCCAGCGGGAGGAGGACAAGCCGTTCCTCATGTCCGTCGAGGACGTGTTCTCGATCAAGGGGCGGGGCACCGTGGCCACCGGCCGGGTCGAGCGGGGCACCGCCAAGGTCGGGGACGAGGTCGAGATTATCGGCCTCCGCAAGGACAACGTCAAGACCGTCCTGACCGGGATCGAGATGTTCCAGAAGACCCTCGACCGGGCCATCGCCGGGGACAACGTCGGGGCCCTCCTGCGGGGGATCGAGCGGGACGGGATCGAGCGGGGGCAGGTCATCGCCAAGCCCGGGTCGATCACCCCGCACACCAAGTTCGAGGCCAGCATCTACGTCCTGTCCAAGGACGAGGGCGGGCGGCACACCCCGTTCTTCAGCGGGTACAAGCCGCAGTTCTACTTCCGGACGACCGACGTGACCGGGTCGATCAAGCTCCCGGAGGGCGTCGAGATGTGCATGCCCGGGGACAACGTCAAGGTGTCCGTCGAGCTGATGGACGGGATGCCGGTGGCCATGGACGAGGGGCTCCGGTTCGCCATCCGCGAGGGCGGCCGGACCGTCGGGTCCGGGGTCGTCACCAAGATCACCGACGACGCCCCGGCCGGCAAGAAGTAGTGGGCCGTGTTCAGTCGGCAGTGGGCAGTTGAGTGGGGTCCGGCGAGACGGGGGCGGTCCGGCGTCCGGTCTCGTTCGGCTCGGAACTGCCCACTGCCGGCTGCCCACTGCTAGGAGCGTAGCTCAACTGGCAGAGCAGTGGTTTCCAAAACCACCGGTTGGGGGTTCGAGTCCCTCCGCTCCTGCTGACCCCCCGGCCCCGAGGCCGGCCGATCGATCGGGTGACTGGTCTGTTGAGTCGGTTCGAGTGGCCGGGGCGGAGTCCTCGATGCCCCGGTCGCGTTGACCACCGGGGCGTCGGGAACCCCGCCCCGGCCACCCGGGCTAAATGAGGCGGCCGCCGGCGGGGCGGGACCGGGTCGGGGTCGGCGAGGAACCGCGGCCCGGGCCAGACGGGAAAGGACGAGGAATGGCGACCGCCGTCGAAACCAGCTCCGAGCCGCGGGTCCCGAGCCGGCCGACGAACCTGGCCCTGGCCGGGCTGGTCGGGGCGGTGTACGTCGCGGCCGCGGTGGCGGTCGTGTTCTACGCCGTCCCGGCCCTGTGGGACGAGTACGTCGGCCCGGCCTTCGCCGACTCCCTCGGCGGGGTCAGCGCCGGCCTCCGCTACCTGGCCCAGGCGGCCGCCGCCGTCGGGCTGGTCGTGTTCGGCCGGGCCCTGGCCGGGCCGAACCCGCCGGTCGGGCTCCGCGGCGGCATCTTCCTGGTCATCACCGCCGCCTGCCTGGTCTTCTTCCTGACCCGGGCCCTCGGGCTGTGGGCCGAGTCCCGGTTCGAGGGCGTCCCCGGCCAGGTGTTCGCCGCCGCCGTCGGTGTGGTCCTCCTGTTCTTCACCGTCCGGCTGCTGACCTCGGCCCGGGGCGGCCGGTGGATGGTGGAGCTGGAGGAGCAGGGGTGGTTCCACGCCAGCCGGTACAAGCCGGCCCTCGGCCAGCGGGTCCGCCGGATCACCCTGCTGGGCATCCTGCTGGTCGGGGCGACCGGGGTGTACGCCCTCATCAACCAGGGGATGATCCCCGAACAGTGGCGGCTCGTCCTGCCGTTCACCGGCCCGGACGGGTCCCCGGAGGGGAACCGGGCCGTCACCCTGATCCGGCACGCCCGGTACGTCGTCCCGGTCCTGCTGATCGGGGCCGCCATCTGGGTCGCCTTCCGGGCGGTCAACCTGCCGACCTTCGCCGAGTTCCTGATCGCCACCGAGGCGGAGATGAACAAGGTGTCGTGGTCGAGCCGGCGGCGGCTCTTCCAGGACACCGTGGTCGTCCTGATCACCACCCTGCTGATGGCCCTGTTCCTGCTGGCCGTCGACCTGTTCTGGGGCTGGCTCTTGAGCCTCCCGGCGGTCGGGGTGCTCCCCGGGAAGGCGGCCGAGAAGGACAAGCCCGGGCAGGTCCGCGAGGCGGAGTGGTAGCCCCACCCCGGCGGCCGCCACCCACCCGGAGCCGGTTCCCATGAGCGACGAGACCACCACCGCCGACCCGGCCGCCCCGCCGACCCCCGCCGCGGAGCGGACTGCCGACGGCGCGGTCGTGGCCCCGGAGGGCCACGCCCCCGA
>JAIEQN010000486.1 GCA_019747685.1 Gemmataceae bacterium | reverse complement strand
CTGATGACCGGGTTCGGGGCGGTGGTCGGGACGCCCGAGTACATGTCCCCGGAGCAGGCCAGCCTGAACAACCTGGATGTCGACACCCGGAGCGACGTGTACTCGCTCGGGGTCCTGCTGTACGAGCTGCTGACCGGCACCACCCCGGTCGACCGCCGGTCGCTCGGCAAGGCGGCGGTGCTGGAGGTCCTCCGCATCGTCCGGGAGGTGGAGGCCCCGCGGCCCAGCCACAAGCTCTCCACCGCCGACGCCCTGCCG
Source organism: Gemmataceae bacterium (assembly GCA_019747685.1). Taxonomy (GTDB): domain Bacteria; phylum Planctomycetota; class Planctomycetia; order Gemmatales; family Gemmataceae; genus Urbifossiella. The sequence continues at coordinate 2,975 of JAIEQN010000486.1, read as the reverse complement.
TCGATCGCGGCCAACCGCGGGACCGAGCCGGGCCGGCTGACCAAGCTGATGCGGGCCGAGCTGGACTGGGTGGTGCTGAAGGCCCTGGAGAAGGACCGGGCCCGGCGGTACGAGACGGCCAACGGGCTGGCCCGGGACATCCAACGCTACCTGGCCGACGAGGTGGTCGAGGCCCGGCCGCCGAGCACCGGCTACCGGGTGCGGAAGTTCGTCCGCCGGCACAGGGGCCAGGTGGCGGCCGCCGGGCTGGTGCTGGTCGCCCTCGTTGCCGGGATCGCCGGGACGACCTGGCAGGCGGTCCGGGCCGAGCACGCCCGGGCGGCCGAGGCCGAACGGGCCGAGGGCGAGCGGCGGGCGCGGGCAGACGCCGAGGTGCAACGGACGCGGGCCGAGTCCGAGCGGGACGAGAAGGAGAAGGCCCGGGCGGCCGAGGCGGCGCAGAAGGTGGTCGCCCAGGCCAAGCAGCAGGAAGCCGAGGTGGCCCGGGCGGCCGAGGCTGCTGCTGGGGCCGACGCGAAGGCGTTCGGGGACTTCCTGGCGAACAACTTCCTGGCCGCCACCCGCCCGAAGGGGGTCCAGCGCGGGCAGGGGGTGGACGTGAAGGTGTCCGACGCCCTGGCGCAGGCGGAGGCCGACATCCCGGCCGTGTTCCGGGGCCGGCCGGCGGCCGAGGCCCGGGCCCGGCACGCGGTCGGGGTGACGTGGCGGAACCTGGCCCGGTACGACCGGGCGGCCGACAACCTGCGGCGGGCGGTCGACCTACGGGACCGGGCCCTCGGCCCGGACCACCCGGACACCCTCGACTCGGTCAACAGCCTGGCCGTGGTCTACGGCACGATGAACGACCCGCGGCGGGCCGAGCCGCTGTACCGGCGGGCGCTGGAGGCGGGCGAGAAGGCCCTCGGCCCGGACCACCTGACCGTCCTGGGGACGGCCAACAACCTGGCCGCGCTGTACCACCACCGGGGCGAGTACGGGGCGGCGGAGCCGCTGTACCGGCGGGCCCTGGCCGGGTTCGAGAGGGCCCTGGGTCGGGACCACCCGAACACCCTGACGACCGTCAACAACCTGGGCGCGCTGTGCCGGGCGCGGGGCGACCCGGCCCGGGCCGAGCCGCTGCTGGTGCGGGCCCTAGCGGGGTGCGAGAAGACCTACGGGCCGGACCACCCGCTCACCCTGACGAGCGCCGCCAACCTGGGCCTGCTTTACCAGGACCGGGGCGAGCTGTCGGCGGCCGAGCCGCTGCTGGCGCGGGCCGCGGCGGGGCAGGAGAAGGCCCTCGGCCCGGACCACCCGAACACCCTCCAGACCGTCAACAACCTGGCCACCCTGTACTGGCGGATGGGCCGGCTGGACCGGTCGGTCCCGCTGTTCGAGGATTGCCTCAGCCGGCGGCGGGTCCTCGGGGACGACCACCCCGACACCCTGATGACGCTCGCCAACCTGGGGGTGAACTACAAGGACGCCGGGCGGCCGGCCGAGGCGGTGCCGCTGCTCGAGCGGGCGTACGCCGCCCGGGCCGAACACCCGCTGCTGGGGGTGTTCGGCGGCCCGCTGGTCGATGCCTACGCGGCGGTCGGGCGGCCGGCGGACGCGGCCCGGGTGGTCGGCGAGCAGTTGGCCGAGGGGCGGGCCAAGGTGAAGCCGGGCAGCCCGGAACTCGGCGGGCTGCTGGCCCAGACCGGCAAGCGGCTCCTCGACCTGGACCCGGCGGCGGCCGAGCCGGTCCTGCGGGAGTGCCTGGAGCTGCGGGAGAAGCTGGCCCCGGCCGCCTGGACCACCGCCAACGCCAAGTCGCTGCTCGGCGACGCCCTGCTCCTTCAGGGCAAGCCGGCCGAGGCCGAGCCGCTGCTGGTGGCCGGGTACGAGGGCCTCCTGGCCGACCGCACGAGCATCCCGCCGATCCCGGCGGCCCAGGCCAACCTGCCGGAGGCGGCCGACCGGCTGGTCGAACTGTACCGGACGCTGGGCAAGCCGGACGAGGCCGCCAAGTGGCGGGCCGAGCGGAGCAAGTACCCGCCGCCGGCCGCCCCGCCCCCGCGACCGGCGAAGTAGCGGCCGCCCGGCCCGGCGGGTAGACTACCCGTATCCCCGCGGAGGCCGGCCATGGCCCTGAAGCTGACCATCGACATCCCCGACGACCTGGCCGCGGCCCTCACCGCCCGGGCCGCGGCGACCGGCACCACCCCCGAGGCGGTGGTGGTCGCCGGCTTGGCCGAGATGCCCTGGGTCCGGCCGGAGAAGAGTGCGTTTCGCCGGCTGGCCGGCAGCATCGTCCTCGGCGACGGGAACGTCGCCAGCCGGATCGACGAGATCATCGGCGACGGACTGGTTGAGGAGCTGCGGGGGCGGTCCCATGACTGACCGGTTCGTCGACACCTCCGGCTGGGCGGCCTGGATCAGCCCGGCGGAGCCGTTCCACGCCCTCGCCGTGGCGTTCTTCGACGAGGTGCTCGACGCCGGCCGCAAGCTGGTCACCACGACCTACGTCCTGGCCGAGCTGACCGCCCTGTTCGGCCGGCTCCGGCTACCCCGGCCGCAACAGGTCGGGGTGATCGACACGATCCGCGCCGAGCCGCAGATGACCGTCGTCCCGATCGAGCCGCTGTTCGAGCCGGACGCCCGGGACCTGTGGCGGAAGCGGCTGGACAAGGACTGGTCGCTGGTGGACTGCGCCAGCTTCGTGGTCATGGACCGGCTTCGGCTGACCGAGGCCCTGACCACCGACCACCACTTCGAGCAGGCCGGGCTCGTCCGGCTGCTGAAGTGACCCGGTCACGGCCCCGGCGGCCGGCGGACCCCGCACCCCGGCCGCCGGCCGAGCAGCCGGAATGGTACAATCCCGGCAGGAGGTGTCGCATGCCGATCCACGACTGGACCCGGGTCGACGCCAACGTCTTCCACCACTTCCACCAGGACTGGACGATCGAGATCGCCCGGGCCCTGAACCGCGGCTTGTTGCCCAAAGGGTTCTC
>JAIEQN010000613.1 GCA_019747685.1 Gemmataceae bacterium | reverse complement strand
GTAGAACAGCGGCTCGCCGGTCGCCGGGTCGGCGGTCAGGTCGTACAGCGGGACCACGTTCGGGTGCCGGACCCGGGCCAACACGTCGGCCTCGGCGGCCAGCCGGTCGGCCGGGCGGCCGGGCCGGGGTCGCTTCAGGGCGACCTCCCGGCCGAGGGCTTCGTCCCGGGCCCGCCACACCTCGGCCTCGCCCCCGACCCCGACCCGCTCCAGCAGCGTGTACCGGCCGCCCCCGACCGGCGGGTCGTCGGCCAGGGCGTCGAGCACCCGGGCGACCCGGGCCTCGGCCGCCCCGACCGGGTCGGCCGCACCGCCACCGTCTCGGACCGCTCGCATCGGGCCACCCGCTCGGCCGCCGGTCGGGTGCCCGGGCGTCTCGGTGAGCCGGGGGAAACCCGCTCCCAGATTAGCCCGGGCGTTCGCCCCGGTCTACGGGGACGACCTGCAACCCGGTGCCGCCGAAGCCGAACGACCCACGACCCGCCCGCGGGTGGTGTCTCAGTCTGGGCGAGCCGGGAGCGTGGGCGACCCGGGGATTTCAAGCGGCGGGCGGCCCCCCGCCCGGCTCGCCGGCCCCGCCCGCCCGAACCGAGACGCCCGGGCACCCGCCTACCGACCTACCGGCCGGCCGCCCGCCGTGGCTACAATTTCCGGGTTAACGACCGCCCGCCCCGGGAGCCGCCGCATGGCCGCCAAGTTCCAGCTCGAAGCCCCGTACCCGCCGGCCGGCGACCAGCCCAAGGCCGTCGAGCAACTGGTCCAGGGCTACCAGGACGGCAAGCCGTTCCAGGTGCTGCTCGGGGCCACCGGGACCGGCAAGACGTTCACCGCCTCGAACGTCATCGCCGCCCTCGGCAAGCCGACCCTGGTGCTCGCCCACAACAAGACCCTGGCCGCCCAGCTCTACAAGGAGTTCAAGGGCTTCTTCCCGCACAACGCGGTGCAGTACTTCGTCAGCTACTACGACTACTACCAGCCGGAGGCGTACATCCCCCAGCGGGACATCTACATCGAGAAGGACAGCTCGATCAACGAGAACATCGACCGCCTCCGCCTCGCCGCCACCTCCGCCCTCGTCAGCCGCGAAGACGTCATCATCGTCGCCTCCGTCTCGTGCATCTACGGCCTCGGGTCGCCGTCCGACTACAAGCGGATGATGGTCTACGTCCCCAAGGGCGAGGTGATCGACCGCGACAACCTCCTGCTCCGGCTCATCGACATCCAGTACCAGCGGAACGACATCGCCTTCGAGCGGGGCAAGTTCCGGGTCCGGGGCGACACCATCGACATCTGGCCGGCGTCCGAGGAAACCGCCTACCGGATCGAGCTGTTCGGCGACGAGGTCGACTCGCTGGCCGTGATTCATCCGCTCACCGGGGAGACGATCAAGCCGCTCGAGGAGCTGTACATCTACCCGGCCAAGCACTTCGTCACCCCGGAGGAGCGGGTGAAGGAAGCCGTCAAGGGGATCGAGCAAGAATTGGAGGATCGGCTGGCCCAGTTCAAGACCGAGGGGAAGCTGCTGGAGGCCGAGCGGCTGAAGGCCCGCTGCCGGTACGACCTCGACATGCTCCGCGAGGTCGGGTACTGCTCGGGGATCGAGAACTACGCCCGGTGGTTCTCCGGCCGCAAGCCGGGCGAGCCGCCGTACACGCTGCTGGATTTCTTCCCCGAAGACTTCCTGGTGGTGGTGGACGAGTCGCACGTCAGCCTGCCGCAGGTCCGCGGCATGTTCCACGGCGACTGGGCCCGCAAGACCACCCTGGTCGAGCACGGGTTCCGGCTGCCGAGTGCCCTCGACAACCGGCCGCTCAAGTTCCCGGAGTTCGAGGGGAAGATCAAGACCTGCCTCTGCCTGTCGGCCACCCCCGGGCCGTATGAACTCGAACGCTCCGGCGGGGAGGTGGTCGAGCAGGTGATCCGGCCGACCGGGTTGGTGGACCCGGTCGTCCACGTCAAGCCGGCCCGCGGGCAGGTGCAGGACCTCAAGGACGAGATCGCCAAGCGGACCGCTCAGGGCGAACGGACGCTGGTGACGACCCTGACCAAGCGGCAGGCCGAGGACCTGACGACGTTCTTCCGGGACGCCGGGATGCGGTGCGCCTGGCTGCACTCCGAACTCGACGCCATCGAGCGCATCCAGGTGCTGCGGGAGCTGCGGGAAGGGACGTTCGACGTGCTGGTGGGCGTGAACCTCTTGCGGGAGGGGTTGGACCTGCCGGAAGTCTCCCTCGTCGCCATCCTCGACGCGGACAAGGAGGGGTTCCTGCGGTCGGAAACGTCGCTCATCCAGACCATCGGCCGGGCCGCCCGGAACGTCAACGCCGAGGTCGTCCTGTACGCCGACACCGTCACCGAGTCGATGCAGCGGGCGATCGACGAGACGAACCGCCGGCGGGAAGTCCAACTCGCCTACAACGCCGAGCACGGGATCACCCCGCGGTCGGTGGTGACGGCCATCGCCAACGCCATCGAGACGGAGATCGAGGCCCACAAGCTGGCCCAGGAGGCGGCGGCCGGGGCCGGCAGCGCGGCGGCCGACGACTACGTCACCGTCGAGTTCGTCCAGTCGCTGTTCGCCGAGATGATGGACGCGGCCAAGTCACTCGACTTCGAGCGGGCCCAGAAGCTGCGGGACCAGATCGTCAAGTTGGAAGCGGAGTTGAAGAAGAAGTACGGGGAGGCGGCCGCCCCGAGCGTCCTGGGCGGGAAGGCGGTAGCCCCGAGCCTCCCCGAGCCGAAGCGGCGGGGGAAGGGGAAGAAGGGGGCGTCGGCCCGCGGCGTGTCCGACGGCCCGACCCTGCGGCCGACCAACCTGCCCGGCCGGCGGCCGAAGGCGGAGGGGTGATGAGCACAGGCCGGGAGGCCTGTGCCACCAAAACCCACCTCTGGTGGCACAGGCCTCCCGGCCTGTGCGGTCACTACACGACCAGCCGGAGCTGGACCGTCCCGATCTGGATCACGTCCCCCGGCTTGAGCGGGCGGGGCTGGCCGCGGTAGATGCGGCCGCCGTTCACCCACGTCCCGTTCAGGCTGTTCAGGTCTTCCACCAGGACCAGCCCGGCGTCGACCGTCACCGCCGCGTGCCGGCGGCTGCTCCACACCTGCCCGTCGGCCTCCTGCCCGGTCAGGTCGACATCGACCGGCTGGTCGGCGAACCGGCCGAGGGTGTTCCGCCCGGGGAACAGCGGGAACTCCTCCCCGGCCCGCACCCCGCGGAGGACGACCAGC
>JAIEQN010000082.1 GCA_019747685.1 Gemmataceae bacterium | reverse complement strand
GACGGATGAGGAAGATGGAACGAACCCCTCCCCCCGGCCCCCTCCCCCGCCAGGAGAGGGGGGGCAAGAGCGGGGTAGTGGGTTTTTCTCCCCCTCCCTTCGTAGGGGAGGGGGCCGGGGGGAGGGGTCTTCTCGCCACCGTGCTGGCCGCACTGCTCACGACCGGAGTGACCGCCCAGCCGCCGGCCGGCGGGGTGACGCCGGCGTCGGCGTCCGCCCCGCAGCCGGTCGCACTGACCCTCGAAGACCAGTTCGACAAGCCCGCGGCCCTGGCCGACCACCGCGGGGCGGTGGTCATCCTGGTCTACGGCGACCGCAAGGGGACCGACGCCTGCAAGGCCCTGGGCGAGCAGCTCCACGTCTGGTGGCACCCGACCGCCCAGGGGCTGCCGCCGGCGCTGGCCCAGGCCGCCCCGGTGGTCGGGCTGGACGGGCTGGCCCCCGGGCAGGCCGCCCCGGACGTGCGGGTGATCCCGGTGGCGTGCTGCGGGAAGGTCCCCGGCCCGGTCCGCGGGGTGATCCGCTCTCAGGTGGCCAAGGGGTCGCCCGAGGTGCCGGTCTGGCTCGACTTCGCCGACACCATGAAGACGGGCTTCGGGCTGACCGCCGGGGAGCCGAACCTGGCGGTGTTCGACGCCGCCGGCCGGCTGCGGATGAAGGTCAACGGGACGCCCGGCCAGGCGGCCCTCGACCGGCTGGTGAAGGCGGTCCTGGGGCTGCGGGCGGACGGGGTGCGGTGAAAGTGGGCGAGCGGCCGGCGTGAGCGGGCCGAGTCCGGGCGGGCTCACGCCGGCCGCTCGCCCGGACGATCACTTCTTCTTGGCCACCACCTTCTTGACGACGTAGTCCTTGCCCGGGCCGGTCCGCCACGCCTCGAACGACTTCTTGGTCAGGGCGTTGATGTCGACCGGCTGCCCGGGGGCGGCCGGCCGGGGGTTCGGCGGGTTCCACCCGTCGGCCTCGGACAGCCCGAGCGAGTAGAACGCCTGCATGGCGTTCGCCCGGTCCCGCTGGAACCGGGCCCAGTCGCCCTCGGCCAGGGCCTTCAGGATCAGCCGGCTCTCCTCCGCCGGGATCGGCACCTGGTCCACCTCCCCGCCGAACTCCGGGTACGCCCGGTACTTGCCCAACAGGGCCACGGCCGCCGCGTGCCGGTCCTCGGCCTTGTCCGCCTTCAGGGCCTTCACCGGGTCGGCCACCACCGCCAGCACCTTCCGGACGGCCGCGACCTCGTCCTTGGCCGCCCCGTCCTTGGCCTCGACCGGCGGGCTCATCACCGGCATCAGGTAGAACCCGGCGTCCGGGTGCTTGGCCAGGAAGAACAGGAACTCGGCCCCCTCCTTCAGCTCCGGCGGGGCCAGCCCGCGGCGGGGGCGGGGGACGCCGCCGGTGCCGACCGGGGGCGGCCCCATCGGCGGGACGAATCCGACCCGCAGGTGGGTCAGCCCGCCGGCCCCGGCCAGGTCGTCCGTCACCTTCACCACCGCCACCTTGAACTTCACCTTCTCCTCGGCCCCGGGGTACGGGGCGGCCTCGACCTCGGCCGGCTCGACGGAGGTGACGGTGCCGACGACGACGGCGTCGGCGGTGACCGCCCGCTGGGCCGGCGGCTTCGGGGCGGCGACCAGCTTGGCGTCGGCGGGCGCGGCCGCCAGCCCGGCGGCGAACAGGACTCCCAGGAACCGGCGCATCGGCTTCATCTCCGGACGTGAGCGGCGACGGGGCGACTCCCCTCCCGACGATTGTAACAGCCCCGGGGCCGGGCCGTCCGCACCGACGTTACACCGACGTGACAAGCCCGGACCAAGACCGGCCCGCGGATGACGCAGACTTCGACGCAGATGAAACGCCGATCAGCGAGACCGACATTCGACCCCACCCCGCGTCTTTGTCCGATCCGCGTGTTCGCTGCGTCCCCAAATCTGCGTCATCTGCGGGCCGGTCTTAACCCCCCTACTCGTGCCCGGGCCGGATCATCGTCTCCGGCCGGACGATCCGGTCGAAGTGCCCGCCGGTCAGCGGGGCGTTCTCGGCCAGGAGCCACGGGGCCAGGTTGACCGCCTCCTCCCGGAGCGTCGTCCCGTTCTTGTGGGCGGCCTTGGCGACGGCCGCCGCCGCGTCGTACCCGATGTGCCGCTTCAAGGCCGTCACCAGCATCAGCGAGTTGGCCATGTAGTGGTCGAGCCGGTGCTTGATCGGGGTGATTCCCGGCCGAACCACCGACCGCCCGTCCTTTTTCAGCGGCACGAACCGGTCCTCGGCGAGGTCGACCTCGACCCGGCCGGTCTCGGGGTCGGTGTGGTACTCCAGGGCGGTGTAGTCGCGGGCCACCCGGTCCTCGGCGCAGTGCTCCCGGAACGCCCGGCAGGAGTCGGTCAGGAGCCGGACGCTGTGCAGGAGGTTGTGGATGATGACCGGCTTGAACACGTTCAGCTCGAAGTTCCCCTGGCTGGCCGCGATGCCCACCGCGGCGTCGTTCCCCATCACCTGCACGCACACCATGGTCAGGGCTTCGCACTGGGTCGGGTTGACCTTCCCGGGCATGATCGAGCTGCCCGGCTCGTTCTCCGGCAGGGTCAGCTCGCCCAGCCCGCAGCGGGGGCCGGAAGCCAGCCAGCGGATGTCGTTGGCCACCTTCATCAGGCCGACGGCCAGGGTCTTCAACGCCCCGCTCAGGAAGGCCAGCGGCTCGTGCCCGGCCAGGGCCTGGAACTTGTTCGGGGCGGTGACGAACGGCAGGCCGGTGAGTTCGGCGATCTTGGCGGCGACCCGTTCCGCGAAGTCCGGGTGGGCGTTCAGCCCGGTCCCGACGGCGGTGCCGCCGAGGGCCAGCTCGTACACCATCGGCAGGGCGGCGTCGATCGCCTTCAGCCCGTAATCCAGTTGCGCCGCGTACCCGCCGAACTCCTGCCCGAGCGTTACGGGCGTCGCGTCCATCAGGTGCGTCCGCCCGGACTTGACCAGGTCCTTGAACTCCTCGGCCTTGGCCGCCAGCACGTCCCGCAGGGCCTTGACGCTCGGGATCAGGCGGTGAACCACCTCCTCGGCCGCGGCGATGTGCATGGCCGTCGGGAAGGTGTCGTTGGACGACTGGGACTCGTTCACGTCGTCGTTCGGGTTGATCGCGGCCTTGTCCCCCATCGCCCGGCCGGCCAGCTCCAGGGCCCGGTTGGCGATCACCTCGTTGGCGTTCATGTTGGTCTGGGTGCCGCTGCCGGTCTGCCA
>JAIEQN010000895.1 GCA_019747685.1 Gemmataceae bacterium | reverse complement strand
CCGGCCAAGCCGCCGGAGCCGAAGGAGAAGACGATCGGGTCGGTCAAGGTGCCGGAGTGGCCGACCGAGATCAACGGGAAGAGGGCGGCCGACTACGTCAAGGACCTGACGACCGACCTCGACCCGTACATCCGCTGGCTCGCCCTACGGGCCCTGCCGGCCTTCGGCCCGGCGGTCCGGAAGGAGGCCGGGCTGGCCAAGGCCATCCTGGCCCGGATGGACTTCCAGAAGGAGCTCGACCCCGGGGTCCGGGCGGCCGCGTTCGAGGCCGCCGGGGCGATCGGGTTCGACAGCCCGAACGACTTCGACGAGGCGGTCCGGCTGTTGTTCGTGACGGCCGACCAGGCGGGCAAGGGGTCGGCCGCCCGGCTGTACGCGGTCCAGGCCCTGACCACGGTCGGGCCGAAGGCGTGGAAGGCGGTCCCGGTCCTGATCAGCCCGAACGTGTACGACGACCCGGCCTACGAGACCCGGGCGGCGGTCGCCACCTGCCTCGGGTCGGTGGCGTTCAACGAGCTGACCGGGCCGAGCCCGAAGGCCCTGACCTGCCTGGCCGAGAAGCTCGCCCACGACCGCAGCGCGGCCGTCCGGCTGGCGGCCATGCAGTCGCTGGTGGTCCTCGGGCCGCCGTTCCTCCCCCGCCCGCCGGGGGCCCCGGCGGTCCCGATCAAGGACGCCAAGGACCCCAAGGACCTGCCCAAGCGGGACGAGGGGGCGACGGCCGCCCTGACCGCGTCGATCCGCCGCCGGCTGGCCCCGGCCAAGGGGGAGAAGGGCGGGGCGACCGGGCTGGTCGAGCGGGACCCCCAGGTCGAGGTGTTCGTCCGGCTGGCCCTGATGCGGTTCGACCCGAAGGAGGTCGACGACGAGAACCTGACCGGGATCACCAAGTACCTGTCCGGGAAGGACACCGGGGTGAAGCTGGTCGCCCTGAACGCCCTCATCACCCTGGGCGGGGAGCCGGCCGCCCGGAAGATCGACGACGTGGTCAAGGCCCTCGCCGACGAGCACCCGGCGGTGGCCGGGGCGGCGGTCACCTGCCTGGCCGGGATGGGGGACCGGGCCAAGGGGGCGATCCCGGCCCTGGAGAAGCTCAAGGACCGGGGGGCGACGAAGGAGGAGAAGGAGCAGTGGGCGAAGCTGTCGGCCGAGGCGGTGAAGATGATCCGGGACGCCGGCAAGCCGCCCGCCCCGGCCCCGCCCCCGGCGATGAAGGACGGGAAGAAGCCGTGAGTTTCCTGACCAGGGGGGCGCGCCCCTGGTCCTGTTTCGGACCCCGACGCGGAGTAACCTCGTGGGCCAGGCCGGGTGGCGGAAGTGGCACCGGTGGGTCGGGTTCGCGGCCGCCCCGTTCCTGCTGTTCGCGGCCCTGACCGGCATCTTCGCCGGCATCGCCGAGATGACCAGCGAGGACGAGGCGGCCCGCGAGGCCGCCCGGGAGCGGGTCAGCCCGGTCCGGCTGCCGGCCGACCCCGCGGCCGTCGCCGACCCGGTCAGTAAAGCCCTGGCGGACGCCGCGACCCGGGCCGCCGGTGCCCCGGTGGACAAGGTGCTGGTGGACTTCAAGGCCGACCCGCCGGCGGTGACGGTCTACCTGGGCAAGCCGGGCGGGGGCGAGGGCCGGAGGCTGGTGTACGACGCCCGGGCCGGGGCGCTACTCCGCGAGGAGGAATACGTCGACAAGCCGTTCCTGACCCGGGTGCACAGCGGGGAGGCGTTCGGCGACTGGGGGCTGGTGCTGGGGACGGCCTGGGGGCTGGCCCTGGTCGGGTTGTTGGTCACGGGGCTGGTGATCTACTGGGCGATGCGGCGGCCGGGCCCGACGGGGTTGGGCCGGCTGTTCTGGTGAGGACCGCCTCCGCCGGCTTGTAGGGTGGGCGGAACCCCGCCGGAGGCGGGGCGAGGCCCACGCGGGGGGCAACACCGTGGGCCTCGCCGGTCCCTCCGGGACCGCCTCCGCCCACCCGACCAGGGCCGCACCGGGGCATCCCCGAGGGGGTCGAGCGGCCCGACGTCCGGCGGCCCGGTCAGGGCATGATCTCGCCGCCGTTCGGGTGCAGGGTCTGGCCGCAGAAGTACCGCCCGTCGTCCGAGGCCAGGAAGACGAACGCCCCGACCACGTCCTCGACCGTCCCCAGCCGCCCCAGCGGCAGGGCCGCGGCGTGGGCCCGCTTGGCGGCCTCGGGCAGCGGGTCGAACCCGTTGTCGATCAGGCCCGGTGACACCGAGTTGACCAGGATGCCCTGCGGGGCCAGCTCCTTGGCCAGGGCCCGGGTGAAGGCGAGCAGCCCGCCCTTGGCCGCCGAGTAGGCGGTGTACCCGGCCCGGCCGATGTACCCGAGCTGGGACGTGACGACGATGATCCGCCCGCCGCCCCCGGCGGCCATCACCGGGGCCACCGCCCGGCAGCACAGGAACGCCCCCCGCAGGTGGACGGCCATCATGTGGTCCCAGTCGTCGACGGTCATGTCGGCGACCGGCTGCGGCTTCTGCACCCCGGCGTTGTTGACGTAGATGTCGATCCGCCCGAACCGGTCCCGGACGGCGTCGACCATCGCCCGCACGTCCGCCTCCCGGGTGACCTCGACGTGGACGGGCAGGCACCGCCGGCCCCGGGCCTCGACCTCCCGGGCGACCGACTCGGCCTCGGCCTGGTGGCCGTGGTAGGCGACGGCCACGTCGGCCCCCTCGGCGGCGAACGCCAGGGCCACCCCGCGGCCGATCCCGGTGTTCCCGCCGGTGATCAGCGCGACCCTGTCCAGCAGCCGGTCCACGGTTCACCCCCGGTTCGCGTCCGGCCATTCTAGCCGCCCGCCGGCCTCGGCGGACCGGCCGCCCGGCCGGGGCCGGGTCGTCCAGCTCGCCGCAGGGGTTCGCGGCCGTCACCACACCCGACTGACGACGCACTTCAGGTAGCCCGACTCGCGGCAGGTGACGGCGACCGGGTGGTCCGGGGACGGGCCGCGGCGTTCCAGGATTTGCAGGTCCCGCTTGGCCTCGACCGCGACCTGGCCGATCAGCTCTTCGAGTTCGGTCAGGGCGATGAGGCCGGTGCAGCAGCACGACACCAGGACGCCGTCCTTGTCGAGCAGCTTCATGGCGAGCTGGTGCAGCCGGCGGTAGCCCTTCAGGGCCTCCGGGACGGCGGCCCGGTTGCGGGCGAACTTCGGCGGGTCGAGGACCAGCACGTCGAACTTCCGCCCGGCCGCGGCCAGCTCGGTCAG
>JAIEQN010000389.1 GCA_019747685.1 Gemmataceae bacterium | reverse complement strand
CGGGGTGGACCTCGACGGGACCGGCGACGACGCCCTGGCCGCCCTCGACCACCCGCTGGCCGCGGCCCTCCGGGCGTACCGGGCGGTCGCCAAGAAGGCCGGGGCCTACGGCCGGGGGTGGCTGGCCGACCACGCCGTCGACGGCGAGGTGCTGTGCCGGTGGAACCAGCTCGGGGCCGAGAGCGGGCGGATGTCGGCGGCCGGTCCGAACCTGCAGCAAATCCCGAGAGGGGCCGAGTACCGTAAGTGCTTCGCAGCCCGCCCGGGGGGCGTCCTGGTGAAGGCCGACTACAGCCAGGTCGAGCTGCGGGTGGCCGCCAAGGTGGCCGGCGAGCCGGCCATGATCGACGCCTACCGGGCCGGCCGGGACCTGCACACCCTGACCGCCGCCCGGGTCCTGGGCAAGGACGGGGGCGAGGTCACCAAGGCCGACCGGCAGCTCGCCAAGGCGGTGAACTTCGGGCTGCTGTACGGGATGGGGTGGCGTGGCCTGAAGGGGTACGCGAAGGCGAACTACGGGGTCGAGCTGACCGACGGCCAGGCCCGGTCCTACCGGGACGCCTTCTTCCGGGCGTACCCGGGGCTGCGGGCCTGGCACCGGCGGACCGCCGACCGGGTCGACGGGCTGTTCAAAGCGTCCCCGATGGGGGCGTTCGAGGTCCGGACCCTCGGGGGCCGGCGGCGGGTGCTGCCGGTGTCCAAGCGGCGGGCCGACGGGACGGCCTACCCGAACCTCACGGACGCCCTGAACACCCCGGTGCAAGGGACCGGGGCGGACGGGCTGAAGGCGGCCGTCGCGCTGCTGTGGGTGACGCGGGACGAGTGCCCGCGGGCGGCCCCGGTGCTGTTCTGCCACGACGAGGTGGTGGTCGAGTGCCCGGCGGCGGACGCCGACGCGGCGGCCGCCTGGCTGAAGCGGGCGATGGTCGACGGGATGGCCCCGCTGGTCGACCCGGTCCCGGTCGAGGTCGACGTGTCGGTCGGCCGGACCTGGGGCGGGTGACGGGCGGGCGGGAAGTTCCCGGTCGGACGCCATCCACGACGGAGACGATGGCGGTGAACGGACCGATCCAGGCGCGAGTTCGGTCGGCCGGTCGACCGAATCCGACGAATTCCGACGCCTGGACTGATGCCGACCCCACCCCGCCACCCACCAAGCGGCCGACCTACCCGCAGCCCTCGTGGCCGGCCTACAACGCGGCCCAAACTAACGAGAAGCGGCTGTTCCTGCCGCTGTTGGCGGACTTGTGCGGCACCGTCCCCGAACCCCCGCGGAAGCCGGGGCGGGGGCGGAAGCCGGTCCCGCTCAAGGACGGTCTGTTCGCCACCGTCAACAAGACGTACTCGGGGTTCAGCAGCCGGCGGTTCGCCACCGACCTGCGGGACGCCGGGGCGGCCGGGCACGTCGGCAAGGTGCCGCACTACAACTTCGTCTTCAAGCTCCTGGACGACGAGGCGGTCACGCCCGTCCTCCGGGACCTTGTGACCCGCAGCTCCCTCCCGCCGCGGGCCGTCGAGACGCGGTTCGCGGTCGATTCGAGCGGGTTCAGCACCTCGAAATTCGAGCGGTGGTTCGACGCCAAGTACGGGGTCGAGCGCCGCCGCTCAACGTGGGTGAAGACCCACCTGTGCGTCGGGGTCGATACCCACGTCGTCGTCGCCGCCGAAATCGGGGACGCCCACGACACCAAGATGTTCCCGGGATTGGTCGGGACCGCGGCCGACAACTTCCCGCTGTGCGAGGTGGTGGCCGACAAGGCGTACCTGTCGAACGAGAACCTAGAGTTGGCCGAAGACCTCGGGGCGAGGCCGTACATCCCGTTCAAGGTGAACAGCGTCCCCGGTGCCCCCGGGACCGTGTGGAACCGCCTGTACCACCAGTTCGCCCTGAACCGGGACGAGTTCCTACGGCACTACCACCAGCGGTCGAACGTGGAGTCGGCGTTCTCGATGGTGAAGCGGAAGTTCGGGGACTCGGTGCGGAGCAAGACGCCGACGGCGATGGCGAACGTGCTGTGCAAGCTGGTCGCCCACAACGTCGTGTGTTGCATCCACGAGGCCCACGTGCGGGGCATCCCCGTCGGGTTCGGCCCGAAGCCGGAACCCGAGCCGGAGCCGCGGATTCTCCGCTTCCCGGGGGCGTGAACTACGGGCACGCGAACCCGCTGGGGCGAGGAAGGGTCTGACACGCATCCCGGCCACCAACGTGACGGCGGTTGTCTATCTTAGCGAGGGATGATAGACTATCCCTCTGCTGATTGCACCTCCCCCCGGGTCTGAGGGCTCCATGTTTGACCTACAAAACCTGACGCCGGACGTTCGTAGCCGCATGGTGCAGGAGATCATGGCGGACCACGGGGCGGGAGTGCTGTACCTCTCGCCCCGGCTATCCGCCGTGGGGAGGCAACTTTACCCCGACCTTTTTCGGGCAGCGGCCGAGTCGCACGACATGCAGTGGCTAGCCACCGAACTCAACCGAGCGGGGCGGCTCAAGACGACCGAAGAGCGGTTGCTCAAAAACAAAGCCATCCAAGCCAAGGTCCCCCACAACGCCGCCGAGACGCTGGCCGAGGGGGAGTTCAACCGCTTCTACGTCCGCGGCCTCTGCCGTTTCGTACTGGAAGGAAACCCCGAGGCCGAAGTCGAAGTGTACCGAGCGAAAGATGTCGCCGACCCCCGCCCGGAGTCGGAAGCCCGAATCGGAGAGCGGTACAAGGCGGTGGCACTTCTAGAGGACCTACGGACCAGCAACAACGGCATCGACGTGGCGCTCGGCGTCCCGGCGGGACCGAACTCCGGCCTCAGCGTCCGCATTCCCGGTGCCTAGAATACACCCTCCGGGGAGTGAAACGGCACCCGCTCGATCTCCCGGAGGGTAAGGCCGACCCTCGACAAGTCCTCCCGGAAGTCGTTGAACTCCCGCTCGGTGAAGTCGAGGGCCACGACCCTACCACCGAGCATCCGGAACACGTCATACGCGGCCGTATTCCACCGCGGACTCTCCTCATCCGGCCAGACGTTGAAGCGGTATTCGTACCTCAATTTAACCTCTCTCGTTGGTCGGAACCCAACCCCCTTGAGATTACTACCAACGGTTGCCCGGGGTTCTCATTCCCTGCCCGCAACGGGCTATCTGCCCGTTTTTTTTCTACGGCGGCAAGCCTGACTGGAAGTAGGAGGGGGTGATCGGGTAGCCTCCCCTCCTCACGGAGGGCGAC
>JAIEQN010000918.1 GCA_019747685.1 Gemmataceae bacterium | reverse complement strand
GGCGGGTGGGGCGGCCGACCCCGGGGCCGCTGTTCGGGGCCGTCGCCTCGGTGCTGGCTTTGGTCTCCCGGCTCGCCCGGGCTGAATCCTCGCCCGGGACCACAACCCCGGGCGGGAAAGTGTTCGGAAATCGTAACCCCGGCCGTCGGCGCGGCGGGGGCGTGTTCTAAATCTTGGTGCCGCCCGAAACCGGCGGCGGACGGACCACGATGGCCACCGACTCCCCGCCCGCCACGACCGCCGCCGCCAACGTCCTCCGGCGGAGCGAGTTGCTGCTGTCGGCCGCCCTGCTCGGGCTGCTGGTGGTGTTCCTCGTCCCGCTCCCGACGTTCCTGCTGGACATCCTCCTGGCGTTCAACCTCGGGGCGACGATCCTGCTGTTGCTCATCACCCTGACGGTCCGCCAGCCGCTGGAATTCTCGACGTTCCCGTCCCTGCTTTTGCTCTTCACCCTGTACCGGCTCGCCCTGAACGTGGCCACCACCCGGCTGATCCTGCTCAACGGCGACGCCGGCCAACTGGTCCAGGCGTTCGGCCGGATCGTGGTCGGCGGCAGCCTGGTCGTCGGGATGGTCATCTTCCTGATCCTGGTGGTCATCCAGTTCGTGGTCATCACCCGCGGGGCCAGCCGGGTGTCCGAGGTCGCGGCCCGGTTCACCCTCGACTCGATGCCCGGCAAGCAGATGGCCATCGACGCCGAGATGAACGCCGGGCTGATCGACGAGGCCGAGGCCCGCCGGCGGCGGCAGGCCCTGATGCGGGAGAGCGAGTTCTACGGGACGATGGACGGGGCCAGCCGGTTCGTCCGGGGCGACGCCATCGCCGCCATCATCATCACCGCCATCAACCTGGTCGGCGGGATCATCATCGGGCTGACCAACGGGCTGTCGGCCGGGACCGCCGTCCAGAAGTACTCGGTCCTGACCATCGGCGAGGGGCTGCTGGCCCAGATTCCCGCCCTCATCACCGCGACCGCGTCGGGCCTCCTGGTGACGAAGGCGACGAGCGGGAGCAGCCTCGGCCAGGAGATCGGCACCCAGTTCGAGGGATCGGCGGGGCCGCTGCGGCTCGGGGCCTTGATCCTCCTCGGGCTGTCGCTCGCCCCGGGGATGCCGACGGTCCCGTTCCTCGGGCTGGCGGTCGTCCTATTCCTCCTGGCCCGCCGGTTCGCCCGGCCGACGCCGGCCGCGGCCCCGACCGCGACGCCCGGGGCGGCCACGACGCCGGAAGCCGGCCCGGCCAAGTCGCCGGTCGAAGGCTACCTCGACGACTTCCTGCAAGCGGACCGTGTGAGCTTGGAGATCGGGGCGGCCCTCATCCCGCTCGTCTCGGCCCGCCGCGGGCCGGGGCTGCTCGACCGGATCGGCGGCCTCCGCCGCGACCTGGCCCGGCAGAGCGGGCTGTGGGTGCCCGCGGTCCGCGTCCGGGACAACATCCAGCTCGAACCGCAGGCGTACCGCATCCTGGTCGGCGGGCGGGAAGTCGCCCGGGGCGAGGTCCGGCCGGAGATGTACCTGGCCATCGACCCGGGCGGGGCGACCCGGATTCAGCTCGAAGGCGAGGACGGCCGCGAGCCGGCGTTCGGGCTGCCGGCCAGGTGGATTCCCGAGGCCGAGCGGAACCGGGCCGAGATGGCCGGGTACACCGTGGTCGACGCCCCGAGCGTCATCATCACGCACCTCGGCGAAGTCGTCCGACGGCACGCCGGCGAGCTGCTCGGCCGGGACGACCTGAAGGCGATGGTGGACAAGGTCCGGGAGGCGACCCCGGCCGTCGTGGACGAGCTGATCCCGAACGTCATTACGATGGGCACCCTGCACCGGGTGCTGACGCTCCTCCTGGCCGAGCGGGTGCCGGTGTCGAACCTCGGCCGCATCCTCGAAAGCCTGGCCGCCCACGCCCCGACGGTCAAGGACGTGGGCGAACTCACCGAACGGGTCCGCCAGGACATCGGCCGGGCGGTGGTCGACCGGTTCCGGGACGGCGGCGGCCGCATCCGGGCGGTCGTCCTCGACCCGCGGCTGGAGGTCGAGTTCCGGCGGGCGGCCCAGAACAACCAGATCGCCCTCGACCCGGCCCGTCTGGAACAACTGACACTCCGGCTGGCCGCCGAGGTGCGAAAGGCCGGCACCCGCGGCCAGGAAGTCGCCCTGCTCTGCGATTCGAGTATCCGCCGGGCGTTGCACCACGCCCTGGCCCGGACGCTCGCCGACCTGTCGGTGATCGCCTACCAGGAAATCCCGAACGACGTGCTGATGGAGCCGGTGGCCATCGTCCGGCCGGAGGAGTTGGCCGCCGGCCCGTCTCCGGCCCTGGCCGACCTGCTGGAGCCACAGCGAACGTAGCCGCACAGGCCGGGAGGCCTGTGCCACCAAACAACATGCCTCGGTGGCACAGGCCTCCCGGCCTGTGTTCGCCCCCGCCCGAGTGACACCATGAGCGACGGCATCCAGGCGTACCAGAAGCAGGCCGACCTGCAACGGCGGGACGAGCTGATCCTGTCCCACCTGCCCCTGGTCAAGCACGTCATCGGCCGGCTGGTCGGCGGGCTGCCGCCGGGGGTCGATGTCGAGAACCTGGAGTCGGCCGGGGTCCTCGGGCTGGTCGAAGCCGCCGGCAAATTCGACCCGTCCCGAAACGCCCAGTTCAAGACCTTTGCGTACCTCCGCGTCCGCGGGGCGATCCTGGACGAGCTGCGGCGGAACAGCCCGCTGCCCCAGCACATGCTCGAACGGGTCGCCCTGATCCGCAAGGCCCAGCGGGACCTGCCGCACCCGGTCACGGTCGAGGCCCTGGCCGGGGCGACCGGGCTGACCCCGGACGAGGTGGCCGACGCCCTGGCGGCCGAGCGGTTCGGCAGGACGGTGTCGTGGGAGCAGTCGGCCGAGCCGAACGGGTGGGGGCCGGCGACCACCGCCGACGCCCCGGACGCCGCGGCCGAGCGGTGGGAGGCCGTCCAGCAGCTCGCCGGGGCGATCGAGTCGCTGCCGCCCAAGGAGCGGCTGGCCGTCACCCTGTACTACCGCGAGGAGCTGCGGCTGAAGGAGATCGCCGAGGTCATGAAGCTGTCGCCGTCGCGGATTTCCCGGCTCATCACCAAGGCGACGTTCGAGCTGGGCGAGCTGCTCAAGGACAAGGTCGGGGTGTAGAACCATTCCGGGCGAGCGGGGGCCGTGAGGCCCCAGATTTGGTTGTCGGATAAGGGGGCGGTAGGCC
>JAIEQN010000006.1 GCA_019747685.1 Gemmataceae bacterium | reverse complement strand
GTCGCCTTCCGGGTGGCGGCCGCCGCCCCGTCCCTCCCGCCGGTCCCGATCGTTTACGACACCGCCACCCGGGTCTGGGTCCTCCAGGGCGACTACTCCTACGCCTACCAGGGCTACACCCTGACGGCGAAGGACGGGTACGCCTTCGACCTGGCGTCCGTCCCCCGCCCGCTGTGGTGGCTGATCGCCCCGAACGAGCTGTCGATCGTCGCCCCGCTGTTCCACGACCTCTTGTACGAGTTCCGGGGCCGGCTGCCGGCGGATCAGGTGACGCCGTACCGGACGTACACCCGCCGGGAGACCGACGACCTGTTCCTGCACCTGATGGAGGTCGAGGGCATCTCCTGGTGGCGGCGGAACGCCGCCTACTCGGCCGTCCGGGCGGCCGGCGGCGTCTACTGGGCGACCTGATCGGGCGTCAGGGGAGTTCGGCGGTGTCGCCGGCGGCCCGGGTGGCCAGGGCCGGGAGGAGGTCGGCGGCGGCGTACGGGACGAACCGGACGGCCCCGTCGCAGAACAGGAAATGGGCACCGCCGGGGTGCAGCGACCAGAAGTGGAGGGCGGCGCACTGGTCGTCGAGCTTCCCCGGGCCGTACCGGGCCGGGGTGGTCGGGCAGCCGGTGAACCAGAACGAGCTGGCCCGCTCGCCGGTGCTCAGGACCGACTCGGCCGACCCGTCCCGGTTTTGCCCCCACCCGGCGTACCACCAGCCGCAGCACCCGTCCGCCGCCGGCGGCCGCTCGCCGGCCAAGAGGGTGTTGCTGGTCCCGTCGGTGATGTCCGCGAAGCGGGTCCGGGAGTCGGCGTACAGGACCCCGTCGTGGCGGGTCTGGCGGGTCCCGGACACCCCGAGGTAGCTGGTGAACGCGACCGACAGCCCCCGCCACACCCGGGGCTGGGCGGACGGGTCGGCCGGGCAGGTGAAGGCCGGGACGGGGACGCCGAACGGGTGCGGCGGGTTCTCCCGGAAGTCGTCCGGGCGGAGACGGTATCCCTCCAAGACCTGCCGCCAGAGGGCGTCCTGTTCGAGGTACGGCAGGAGCCGGGCCGGCCAGTTGAGGAACTGGTACGGCTCGCGGTCGTCGCCGACGGTGACGCCCGGGGGCAGGGCGTTGTGACCACCGTGGGAGTTGTGGAGGGCCAGCCCGAGCTGGCGGAGGCGGTCCGCGCAGGCGGCCCGGGCGGCGGCCGCCCGGACCCGCTGGACGGCCGCCAGGGTCAGCCCAAGCAGGATGGCGACGATCGCCAGCACCACCAGCAACTCGATGAGCGCATAACCGCGGACACGGTGGGCCACGTTCGGTACCTCCCGAGCCGCTACCGGCCGTCGCCCGACCGACATCGTGGGCAATCCCACAGGTCGGTCACGGGTTTTTCACCACGCACTCGGCCAGGAATGGCTGTCGGTCTAACTTCCCGATCTTCCCCGTCTGGGTAACCTCCTGTATGCTCTGCCAGGTGGTGGTGCCGGGGATGTACCCACACGTCTGGTTGTGGGTCGGGTAGGGGTACTGGTCGATCTTATTGGCGGTGGCCGAGTAGGTGTTGTTGGTCCCGCTGTTGGTGTAAACCAAGGGGAAGGCCTGCGAGGTCCGGTTCGTGTTGTCCGGCGGATTCGAGTTTAAAAGGTGGACCGCCGAACAGGTCTGGCCGGGGGTGCCGTGGGCGGTCGACCACCACGCATACATCGTCGCACAACTCCACTGGGGGCACGGGTTGGGGATGACGGCCCCGGCTTCCCGCCCCCCTAGGCCGAAGGCGAACCCGCACACCGCCGCCAGGAACACCACGCCCATCAGCGTCTTCTGCGCGAACATCGTTCACCCTCCGGAACGAGATCAGATTGTCACCCCGTCTTCGTCGCATGACGCCGCGCCCGCCATGCCCAGCCGCCGACGGCTGCAAGGCCGACGACGCCGGCCGCCCACGGCCACCGGTCCCACCACCGCCGGGGTGGGAGTTCTGTCCCGTCCCGGGTGGTGGCACCCTTCGCCTCCGTCTCGACCCACTCCCCGGACGTGGTGATCCGGTACACCCGGTACGGCGGCCGTCCGGGGTCCATGCCCGTCCCCGGGGGCACCAGCTCGACCACCCGGACCCGCTCCATCCCCGGCTCGACCGGGATGGTGAAGTCGGCGTCGGCCACCGGCGGGTCGTACTCGTAGCTCTCCACCCGCCACTTCTGGACCACGTTCGTCGTCTTTCCGTCCGCGGTAAATGTCTCGGTCCACCGCTCGGGCCACCACCCCGCCGGGGTCTGCCGCCAGTCGATGTCCAGCCGCAGCCACGGCCGGCCGCCGACCAGGTCGACGAACCGGCGGACCGCCCCCTCCCGGTCCGGGTCGACCCAGACCTCATCGGTCAGCGGCTCGGCCGCCGGTAGCGGCTCGGTCCGGAACACGTCGAACGTCCGCCCTCCGAGCGGCCGCCGGCCGACCGTCAGCCAGTCCTCCGGGTCATGCGTCCGAGGCAGCCGCTGGACGATCACCGGGGTGTGGACGGTCGGGACGATGCCGTGGGCGAAGAACACCGGGAGGTACTCGTTCTGGACCGACGTGTTCCCCCGCTCGGCGTCGTTTCGCTTCCCGATGATGAGGTTGTACCCGCCGTGCGGGACGAGTTCCGGGGGGCTTGACTGGCGGGTCTCGCTCCCGTCGTAGGTGAACGTCGCCCACGTCGGGGTCACCTTCCCGTCGCTGCCCAGGAGGTGCCCAGACGTTTCCTGCCGGTACCGCCCGCGCTCCAGGTCCAGCAGGAGGGTGGCCCGGACGGGCTGGACCCGCGCGTCCGGCGGCGGTAGTGAGTCCCCGGGTCGGATCGGGGCGATGTACTCATAGGTCCCGGCGAGGACGTACCGGGCGGTCTTGACCTTCCCCTGCCGGGCCTGCCAGTCGGCCAGCACCCGGGCGACGGCGTCGTCCGTCTTCGGCTGGGCGGCCGCCGGCCCGGCCAGCCCGCACCCGGTCAGCACGGCCAACAGAATGCGGGTCACGGCCGGCCCCCCTTCGTCTCCGACGGGCGACCGAACCACCGGACCTCGACCGGCACCGCCTCGGCCTGCCCGTCCGGCCCGCGGACCACGACCCGCACCTCGGTCTGCCCGCCCCCGGGCCGGGTCAGCGGCTGGGTGATCCGGTACAGGGTGCCGCCGCCCGGCCACGGCCCGGCCGCCGCCACGTCCACCCCGGCCGCGTCCGCCTCCACCCGGGCCACCG
>JAIEQN010000043.1 GCA_019747685.1 Gemmataceae bacterium | reverse complement strand
TGCCGCGGCTGCTTGTAAATCTGCTGCGCGTGCCGGAGGTGGCAGGCGTCGTGGTACGTCGCCCGGACCGGGACCGGGTGGGCCGGCTGGACCGGCCCGAGTTCGACCAGGAACTCGCTGATGTCCCGGACCTTGCTTTGCAGCCGGGCGGCGGCCTCGGCCTGCGGGGTCCCGGCCATCATGTGGGCGTAGTCCTTGAGCTGGAACCCGCACCCGGCCGCGTTCACCACGATGGCGTCGAGCTTCTCGAACGCGGCGAGGTCGTCGGCCCCGAAGGCGGCGCAGTTCTTGGCCGCGAACGCCCGGGCCGGTCCCTCCTCGGCGGCATGGTAGTGCAGCGCCCCGCAGCACTGCTGGTTCCGCGGAATCCAGACCTCGCAGCCGTTCTTCTGGAGCACCCGGGCCGTGTGCAGGTTGGTCCGCGGGTAGAGGGCGTCGGCCACGCAGCCGAGGAACAGGGCCACCCGCGCCCGCTTCTTGCCCTCCGCGGGCAGCACCTCCGGGAGCCGGCCGTAGTGCGGCCTCAGGGCCGGCAGCATGTCCTTCATCGACCGGAAGGACTTCGGGATGAGTCGGTCGGCCCGGGTCTTCCGCAAGAGCCAGTCGGCCCCGGACCACTGCGTCAGCCGGGCCGGGGCCAGGGCCAGCCGGTTCGCCCACCGGTACGGGAAAACGCGGAACAGGAGGAACCGTTGCAGGGCGTTGAGGGATTGCGTCTGTCGGCCCGGCTCGACCTCGGCCATGTGCTCGCGGAACGGCTCGATCAGCCGGCCGTACTGGACGCCCGACGGGCAGGCCGTCTCGCAGGCCCGGCAGTTCAGGCACAGGTCGAGGTGCTGCTTGACATCGTTGTCCAGCGTCAGGGCGCCGTCGATCACCTGCCGCATCAGGTAGATGCGGCCGCGGGGCGAATCGGCCTCGTTCCCGGTCTCGACGTAGGTGGGGCAGCTCGCGGTACACAGCCCGCAATGCACGCAGTCGAGGACCAGTTCGTAATCGATCTTCGGGCCGTGGGACCCGGTGCCGAGGCCGTGCGGCGGGGCGGCGACCGGGCCGCCGGTGGCAGTGCCCGCCGGGACCCCGGCCCCGAGGACCGGGAGGGCCGTCTTCTGGGCCTCGGAGTCGGCCAGCTTCGGGGTCGTCTCGGGGGTGTGCATGGTGTCTGACACGACGGAGAAGAGGGGTCGCGGATGACGCAGATTCGAGGACGCGGATGATCGCAGATCGAACACGATGTTAATTTCGATCCATCTTCTTGACCCGCGGTGATCCGCGCCGGAGTCCGCGTCATCCGCGACCCCTCCCATCGCCCGCATCAACCGAACAGCCGGCCGGGGTTGAACACGTCGCCGGGGTCGAGGGTCTGCTTGACCTGTCGCATCAGGTCACGGTCGGCGGTCGGCCGGCCCCAGACCGGCAGGTCCTTTTTCCGGTCGGCCGGGCATCGCGGAACGGTATAGGTCCCGCCGGCGGCGGCGATCCACTCCCCGACCCCGGCCGGGTCCAGGTCGTGGAACCACAGGACGCCGTTCAGGGCCGACCCGTGGATCGGCCCGGTGATGTCTTCCTCGGTGAGCAGGTCGGCCACCCGGCTCGGTCGGACGCCGGCCTTGATGACGGTCCGGGACGCGGGCCGTCGTTGTAGGGCCGCGAGCCCGGCCCAGAGCCGGTCGGCGTCCGGCCCGCGGACCTCGACCGGGAGCAGGGTCCGGAACGGCAGCAACTCGCCGAGCAGTGCGGACACCTGCCAGTCGACCGTGACCGCCTTCTCCTCGAACCCAGCGACCAGCACCCACGGGTCGTCCCCGGGGACCCCGGCTGCAACGGCCGCGTCGTGGTCCAGCAACTCGACCGCCGCCGGCCGGGACGCCGAGCCGTGCAGCAGGTCGAGGAGGCGGGAGAGGTCGGCCCCGTCGCACCCGATGGTAACGAGCGCCGACGCCTCGGGCTTCGGGCGGACCTTGAGCGTGAGCTGCGTGATGACCCCGAGCGTCCCGACGGCCCCGGTGTGGAGCTTCATCAGGTCGTAACCGGCGACGTTCTTCACCACCCGCCCGCCGGCCGCGACTTCCTTCCCCTCGTCGGTCACGAACCGGACGCCGATGACGTAGTCCCGGAGGGTCCCGTATCCGAGCCGGCGGGGGCCCGACTTGTTCAGGGCGACGGCCCCGCCGAGGGTGGCCCGGTCCGGGTCGGGCACGTCCACCGGCAGCCACTGCCCTTCCCCGGCCAGCACCTCTTGCAGCTTGGCGACGGTAATCCCGGCCCCGACGGTGATGGTCATGTCCCGGGCGGGGTAATCGACCACCCGATCGAGGGCGGTGGTGTCGACGGCCACGCCCGGCTTGGTCGGCGGCAGACCGACATCGAGGGTGGTGCGGCCGCCGACGGGGTAGACGCCCTGCCCCGCGGCGGCGGCCTCGCGGACGACCTCGCCCAGCTCGGCGGCGGACGCCGGCCGGCGGACGGAGAGCGGCCCGAACTCGTCAATCGTGAGGGACGACTGGTCCACGGCGGGCCGGCGGCGGGGGGGTGCGGCGGGAACGGATGTTGTACAGGCCGGCGGCCGACGTGTCACTGGACGGCCAGGACGACGCGGTGGACGAACACACGCCTCCCGGCTTCGTCCACCCGATAGAAGAAGCTCAAGGGCGGTTCGATAAAGACCCGCTCGTCGTCCGCCCGGGACTCCCCGACTTCACCCGGGAAGTACCCGAGTACGGCGTCGGCCCGGTGTGCGGCCCGCAGGACGGTGACCTCCGGACCAGCGGTCAGGGCGGCGAGGAGGTGGTCGTCCGCCGGGGGTATGTAGAGGACCTCGTAGTTCACCCCTTCTTCCCCTCGCGGAGTATGGCGTCCAACCGGCGGCCGGTGGTGTGCTTCCGCGCCTCCGCCAGGTCGGCCGACGTGTCGAGGGTCCTGGCCCATGCGTACAGCAGCTTCAGGTACTGGTCACGGGGCACGAACTGGCCGACGGAACGGCCGTCCGCGTCTTGCACCTCGGCCGCCTGCTTCAGACCGGCGAGCTTGGCCGCCAGCTCGGCGTCGACGGTGATCGGGTCCATGTCTTCCCCTCTTGGGTCGTCCGCTGGATTGTACCCGCCGCGGCCGGCGGGACCTACAGCGACGCCCGGCGGTTCGGCTTGGTGACGTGGATGGCCGGCTCGGCGCACCCGCCGGCCGTCGGGAACAGCTTGCCGGGCGA
>JAIEQN010000142.1 GCA_019747685.1 Gemmataceae bacterium | reverse complement strand
GCCGCGGCCGTCGCGGTCGGCACGGCGATCCCGGCGGCCGCGAACGCGTCCGGCTTGCCGAGGTGCAGGTCGGCCACGAACAGCGTCCCGGCCCGCGGCCAGAAGGCCGCCTTCTCGGGCAAGAGGAGCAGCTCTTCGCCGGCGACCGTGACGGGGAACATGGGTCCGTTTTACGAACCGTCCCCCGCCGCCCGCTCGTACTCCTTCTGCATCCGCCGGACCCGGTCGGCCAGCGCCTCCGAGCTGACCGACTCCCGCATCCGGTCCACCAGGAGCGGGAAGGCCAGCGGGGTCGGCTTCGGCGGGCGGGTGACGACCACCTCGGCCCGGCCGAGCCGGACCAGGGCGGCCCGCAGCCGGCTCTCGTCGAGCTGCCGCTCCAGCACCTCCCGCCGGGCCTGTTCGAGCAGGAGGTTGCCCGGGTCGTACTCCCGGAAGACCTCGAAGAACAGGTTGCTCGACGCCTGGAGCTGCTTGGCCGTCTTGCCGCTCCCGGGGAACCCGGGGAAGACGAGCCCGGCCACCCGGGCGATCTCCCGGAACGCCCGCCGGGCGAGTTCCGTGGCGTTCAGGCTGGCCAGGATGTCGTCGGCCAGGCCGTCGGGCGAGAGCAGCGGCCGCAGGTCGAGCCCGAGGCCGTCGTCGGCGAGCGGGGCCGGGTCCGGGCTGAGCAGCTCGAACCCGTAGTCGTTGACCGCCAGGGTGAACGTGACCGGGGCCCGGCGGCTCAGCCGGTAGGCCAGCAGGGCGGCCAGCCCCTCGTGGACCGACCGGCCCTCGAACGGGTAGACGAACAGGTGGTGCCCCTCCCGGCTCCGCACCCGCTCGACCAATAGCTCGTCCGCGGCCGGCAGGGCCGACCACCGCCGTTGCAGTTCCAGGATCGGCCGGACGGCGGCCAGTTCCGGGTCGCGGTCCGCCCCGTCCCGGGCCTCCTCCAGCTTCGCCCGGACCCCGGCCGCCAGTTCCGACGACAGCGGCATCCGCCCGCCGGCCCACCGGGGCACCGCCGGCTTCGCCCCGGCCGCCTTCCGCACCCAGGCCGTCATCTCGTGGACCCGGACCAGCTTCAAGAGCCGGCCGGCGAACAGGAAGTGGTCGCCCGGCTTGAGCCGCGACAGGAACGACTCCTCGATCGTCCCGAGGGCCGGGCCGCGGACGAACCGGACCCGGATCGACGCCTCGCCGACGATGGTGCCGACACTCATCCGGTGGAACCGGGCGATCCGGGCGTCCTCCACCTTGAACAGCCCGTCGTCGGCCAGGACGACCCGCCGGTACTCCGGGTAGGCCCGGAGCGAGTCGCCGCCGCGGACCACGAAGTCGAGCACCCAGCCCCACTCGCCCTCGGACAGGTCGCGGTACGAGTAAGTGGACCGGACCTCGTCGTACAGTTCGTCGGACCGGAACCCGCCGCCGAGGGCGCAGGTGACGAGGTGCTGGGCGAGCACGTCGAGCGGCTTGCCGGGCGGCGGCCGGGCCTCGATCCGGCCGGCGGCGGCCGCGGCCCGGGCGGCCGCCACCTCGACCAGCTCCAGGGCGTTCGTCGGCACGCACGTCACCCGGCTCGGGACGCCCGGCCGGTGGCCGCTCCGCCCGGCCCGCTGGAGGAGCCGGGCCACCCCCTTCGGGCTGCCGACCTGGAGCACCCGGTCGACCGGGGCGAAGTCGACCCCGAGGTCGAGGGTGGACGTGCAGACGACGCACCGCAGCGTTCCGGCCCGGAGGCCGTCCTCCACCCAGTCGCGGACCTTCTTGTCGAGCGACCCGTGGTGCAGGGCGATCTGCCCGGCCCAGTCCGGCCGGGCGGCGAGCAAGGCTTGATACCACTGCTCCGTCTGCGACCGGGTGTTGGTGAAGACGAGGGCGGTCCGTCCCTCCTCGACCGCGGCGACCACCTGCGGCACCAGTTGCAGCCCGAGGTGCCCGGCCCACGGGAAGCGTTCCACCTTCGGCGGCAGGACGGCGTCGATGACGGTGGTCTTGGGGACGTGGCCCTCGATCAATGCGGAACGCGGAACGCGGAACGCGGAACGCGGAGTTCGGGCTGGCGAGCCGGGGGGGAAGGGTTGACCCCCGTCAGCGTCTCCAGTGCCTGATTCAAATTGCCCAGCGTCGCGCTCAGGCCCCACGTCCGCAGCCCGGGGTTCCACCCCCGCAGCCGGGCCAGGGCCAGCTCGACCTGGACCCCACGCTTGCCGGCCAACAGCTCGTGCCACTCGTCCACCACCACGCACCGCAGGTCGGCCAACCGCTCCCGGGCGTCCGGCTGCGTCAGCATCAGGGACAGGCTTTCGGGCGTAGTGACGAGGGCCGTCGGCAGCCGCCTCCGCTGGCTCGTGCGGACGGACGCTTTCGTGTCGCTCGTGCGGGTCCGGACCGACCACGGCAGCCCCAGCCCGGCGAGCGGGGCTTCGAGCGACCCGGCCGTGTCGGCGGCGAGTGCCCGCAGCGGCGTGACCCACAGGACGCGGAGGGCCGGCGGGTGCCTCGGCGACCAGGTCGACCGGTCGGGGTGTTCGGCCAGCCATTCGAGGACCGGCCCGAGCCACGCGGCCAATGTCTTCCCGGTCCCGGTGGCTGCGTGGACCAGCCCGGACCGGCCGGCGAGGTAAGCGTCCCAGGCTTCGTGCTGGAACGGGAACGGGGTCCAGCACTTCGCGGCGAACCAGTCGAGAAGGAATTGCCGGGGGTCGGCGACTGGCGGGAGCGGAGGAAGTTTCGGCGGCGCGGCCCGGCGGGTTCCCATACCGAATTGTAGGGGGGCCGGCTCACCACCCGTCGGCTTCATCCGGGGCGTAGGGGTCGAAGTCCGCCCACCGCGTCAAGCCGAGCCGGCGGGCCCGGAGGCGGTAACTCAGGCCGGTCATCAGCCCGTTGAGCAGGGCCACGAACCCCAGGCCGATGTAGACGAGGGGTGAGCCCGGATCGCCGGTGAGGACGACCATCGTCGTCAAGCCGGTGACGGCCGCCACCGGCCACAGCCAGCCGGCCTGGACGACCGCGGCCCCGGCGAGCGATTGGAAGTGGGGCGGCGGGACCGGCAGCCGAACGGCCCACAGCAACCGGTACCACGGCGGGGCGGCGAGGGCCGGTTTTACACCCCGGTCGGCGAGCAGGGCGAGGGCGGCGTCGAGCTTGTCCCGGAAGGTCATGCCAACTTTGTAGGGCGGGTCGAGCGGTGCGGGGCACCGCGAGGCCT
>JAIEQN010000073.1 GCA_019747685.1 Gemmataceae bacterium | reverse complement strand
GGCCGGCGGCTGGCCGGCGGAGACGGCGGCGGTGTGTAGGAGGGCCGGGAACACGGGTCTTCGTCCTTGAAGGTGGGGTCGGGTCCGCGCGGCGTCCGGGAAGGGGCCGTGGGGGCGGGGCCGCCGGTCGGGGCGTCCTGCACCCGACAGCCGGTGAGATCGGACGGGCGGCCCGGCCGGTTGCGTCGGCACCCGGGGTCGGTGCGGTCCCGGGCGCTTCGCCGGACCGGCCAGACGGCACAGCTTACCAGCCGGGGGCGGCCGCCGGCCCGGTGCCCGCGCCTTCGGCTCGATTCGCCCCGACACCGGGCACCGGCGGGCCGGTCGGCTCAGCCACCGTTGATGAAGTCGAGGTCGGTGGCGAACTCGGCCGCCGACAGGTCGGTCACCCGGTCCCGGGTCCCCCCGTCCCCGTCCAGGTTGGCCAGGAACCAGTCCCGGCCGGCCGACCCGGTCAGCACGTCGGCCGCCCCGTCGTCCACCACCGTCGCGTCGTTGAGCTTGACGGCGTTGCCCGCCCCGACGCCGGTGGTGGTGATCGCGTACACCCGGTCGGCGTACGGGAGCGGGCCGAGCCACACCCCGAGGACCGCCGCCAGGGCGCACTCGTCGGCGTCGTAGGCGGTGGCGGCGGCCACCAGGATGTCGTCGGCCGCGTTCCCGACCAGCCGGTCGGCCCCCCGGCCGCCGACCAGGATGTCCCGGCCGTTCCCCCCGACCAGCAGGTCGTCCCCGTCCCCGCCGACCAGGACGTTGCTCCCGCCCCCGCCCTTGAGCCGGTCGTCCCCGCCGTCCCCGTACAGCCAGGCGTCCCGCCCGACCCCGCCGGCCACCTGGGCGTCGTCGCCCCCGGCCTGGGCGTACACCACCACCCGCCCGGTCGGGCTGAAGGTGCCGACGGTGGCCCCGTTGATGTGGACCTGGACCGCCCCGCCGGCGGCCGGCGAGACGACGATGGCGTCGGCCCCGGTCGTCCCGCCGACGAACAGCGACTGCTTGCTGGCATCGCACGGATCGGTCATGACCCGCGCGACGGAGATCGTCACCGCCGCCTGGGCGACGCCGCTGGTGCAGCCGGGGCCGTCGGTGGCGGTCACGCCGACGGTGTAACTGCCGGTGTCGGGGTAGGTGTGGGTGACGGTCGTGCCCGAGGGCCCGGTCACGGTCTGGTCCACCGACCCGTTCCCGTCCCAGTCGATGGCGAAGGTGAACGGCCCGTCCGCCCCGGTCGCGGTCAGGGTGAACGTCAGCGGCTGGCCGCGGACCCCGGCCGCCGGGCCGGCGACGGCCGCCACCGGCTCCTCGACCAGCACCGGGTTCGAGAACTCGGAGGTGTCGCCGGTGGCCGTGTTCGTGGCCGTCGCGGTCAGGACGGTTTCCCCGGCCAGGAGCGGGTAGCTCGGGGCGGTGAAGGCGGCGTTCCCGGCGGCGTCGGTCGTCACCTCGATGAACCCGAGGTAGCGCTCGCCCTCGCCGTACCCCGACGGGTCGGCCGCCGCGTTGGCGAAGAACTCGACCCGGTAGGTCGTTTCCGCGCCCCCCCGCAGGGAGCCGGACGCCCCGCCGCAGTGGGCCGCGGCCAGCACCGGCGGGACGATCCCGCCGTTCGAAGGGCGGGTGCTGTTGAGGGTGGTCCGGATGCCGCCCCCGTAGTTCCCGGCGATCACGTTCCGGGTGACGGTGACCCGGTCCGCGTTCTGGATGACGACCCCGGGGTAGGTCCCGTCGGTGGCGTAACCGTTCCCGGTGATGGTGTTGTCGCGGATCAGCAGGTCGCTGCCGGTGGACTGGATGCCGTTGCCGGCGTTGTCCCGGATGGTGTTCCCGGCGATCACGTTCCCGTGGGTCGGGGCACCCGACCGAGTCGCGGCCTCGTTGCGGATCGCGCCCCCGTTCCGTTCGAATAGGTTGTCGGCCACGGTGGCGTCCACCGCTCTCAGCCCGACGGCCGGCCCGTTGTTGCCCCGGAAGGTGTTGCCGACGACGCGGTTCTCGACGCCCTCGACCCGAACCGCGGGCTCCTGGAACGTACACAGACGGAAGGCGATCAGATTCCCCGCCCCGGGCTCGGTCCCGCCGACGAGGTTCCCCGTGGTGGCATCCCCGAAGAGTTCGACCCCACGGGTGTTGGGGATCGGCAGGGTCCCGGCGGGGTCGGTCCCGATGAAGTTGCCCTGGACCTCGTTCCTCGCCCCGCCGGCGATGTAGACGCCGGTGAGGTTCCCCGAGATCACGTTCCGGGCTGCCGCCTCCGTCCCCCGATGAGGTTGTCCGACTCCCCGTCCTGGTAGAGGACGCCGATTACGTGGCCGACGGCGTAGGTCCCGCTGGCGTCGGTGCCAATCCGGTTGCCCTGGATGGTAGACTGGTCCCCGCCGCGGATGCCCTGGCTGTTGCCGGAGATCAGGTTCCCGGCCCCCGACTCCGTCCCGCCGACGGTCATGCCGGTGCCGGTGATGAAGACGCCGACGGTGTTTCCGACCGCGAAGAAGCCGGTGACATCCGTGCCGATGTAGTTGCCGAAGATTTCGGTCTTGGCCGCGTTGTAGTCGTAGATTCCCTGGTAGTTGCCGGAGATGACGTTCCGGGCTTCCGGCGTCGTCCCGCCGATGACGACGCGGAACGCGGAATCGAAGCCCTGGGCGCGGATGCCGGTCTGGTTGCCGAGCGGCCGGACCCCATCCGCGTCCGTCCCGATGAAGTTGCCCGCTTCGACGGTGGTGCTCCCGCTCAGACTGACGCCGCGGCCGTGGGAGAAGTTGTTGATGACGAGGCCGGATGCGGCACAGTCGCCGGCAGTAATCCGGAGGCCGTCGGCCGTCGCCCCCCCAGCCTACTCCCGTCCAGCTCGATCAGCAGCCGGGCGTTGCTGCCGACGGGCCGGGTGTTCGGGCTGGCCCCCCGGCTGGGTGTACCCGTCGATCACCACCGGGTCGGCGATCGGCGGCAGGGCGGAGGTCGGCCGGATGGTGTGGACCTCGTCCCCCGGGATGGCGAAGGCGATGGTGTCCCTCACCCCGGCGCTGGCGTTCGAGTCGAGGATGGCCTCGCGGAGCGACCCGGGGCCGGAATCGTCCGTGTTGGTCACGGTGAGGACGGCGGGGACCGACCGGTCCTCCAGGCCCTCGACTCGGAGGGGGACCGGCCGTCGGCGGCGGGCCGGGGCCGTCGGGCGGCCGGCGGGGGCGGCCAGGCGGGCGG
>JAIEQN010000032.1 GCA_019747685.1 Gemmataceae bacterium | reverse complement strand
CGCGGCCGCCGACTGGCTGGCCGCCCGGCTGCCGGCCGACCCGGGCCGGGTGGCGGCGCTGCCGCGGCCGGCCGTGCACCCGGCCCACCCCCATCGGCCCGTCCCCGTCGGCCACTAGACCGCGTTTCCGGTCGGCAGGGCGGGTTGGAGTCCCGGCTTCAGCCGGGCCAGGGTCCCCCGGCTTCAGCCGGAACTCCAACCCGCTCGTCGGGGCGGACCCCGGCCCTGTCCGCCGGGTCCTGTCTTTTCGCGGTCGGGAATTCGGCCAAAATCGCGCCGACCGCGAGAAGCCCTGGCGGCCAAGTCCTATCTTAGGTTAGAGTCCCGGACTCCGTACCCCCGTTCCGCCGCCCGCCAACCGCACCGCTCACAGGAGCCGTTCCATTTCGACCGCCACGACCCGGGCCGTCCTGCCCGACCTCGCCGTCCCGTCACTTCGCCTCCCCCGCCGGAAGCTGATCCTCCGCCGCCTGCGGGGGGCACCGTTCATCCTGATCCACCTGGCCGCCCTGGTCGGGGCCTGCCTGGTCGCCCCGACGTGGGCGGCGGTCGGGCTGGGGGCGGCCCTGTACGTCGTTCGGATGTTCGGGATCACCGCCGGGTACCACCGGTACTTCGCCCACCGGTCGTACAAGACCAGCCGGGCCTTCCAGTTCGTCCTGGCCTGGCTCGGGTCTTCGGCGATGCAGAAGGGGCCGCTGTGGTGGGCCGGCCACCACCGCCACCACCACAAGCACTCCGACCAGGAGGACGACCCCCACTCGCCGGTGGTCAAGACCCTGTGGTGGGCCCACGTCGGGTGGGTGATGTCGGGCGACTACCGGAAGTCGCCGCTGGACACCATCCGGGACTTCCACCAGTACCCGGAGCTGCGGCTGATGAACAAGCTGCACTGGGGGCCGGGGTTCGTGCTGGCCGGGCTGTGCTACCTGGCGCTGGGGTGGCCGGGGCTGGTGTGGGGCTTTTTGGTCAGCACCATCGCCCTGTACCACGGGACGTTCCTGGTGAACTCGGCCTGCCACCTGTGGGGGACCCGCCGGTACGCCACGACGGACCAGAGCAAGAACAACTGGTGGGCGGCCGTCCTGACCCTCGGCGAGGGGTGGCACAACAACCACCACCACTACCAGAGCTGTGCCCGGCAGGGGTTCCGGTGGTGGGAACTCGACATGAGCTACTACGCCATTCGGGCGCTGGCCGTGGTCGGGGTGGTGTGGGACGTGCGGGAGCCGACCGAGAAGGCCCTGAACACCAAGCGGCTCGACGCGGCAGAGGCGAGCGGGGCGGCGTAAGCCCCCGAGTCCGCGGGTCGTCACTCCGCGGCCGGCAGCCGGCCGCGGACGGCGTCCAGGTCCGGGGCGGTCCGTAGAAAGCGGAGCAGGTCGCCCAGCGCGGCCGGGTCGGTCAGCCTCCGGACCCGGGGCATCAACCCGAGCCCGACCGACCCGAACCGGATGTCGAGGGCGATCTCGATCCCGTCATACAGCGCCGCGGCCCGACCCTCGGCCCGACCCTCGGCCCGACCCTCCTGGCGGCCCTTCTCCCGACCCTCTTCCAGCCAGATTTGTTCCGTCGGCGAGATGAACGGCATTTCCTTCTCCTTCTCGAACTCGGCGAGTTCCCGCACAAACAGGTTCTGGGGGACCGGCGGCAGTGCCATCATCCAGTCGATCAGCCGGAACAGCCGGCGGACCCGTTCGCGGTCGAGGCCGCGGTCGTACAGCCCCTTCACCAGTCGGACCTTCCACCCCTGCCGGGCGGCCGGGTCGCCGCGGGTCTCCAGCGTCTTCAGGTGGGCCAGGGTGACGGCCGCGAACGGGTTCCGGTCGGCCGCCAGCACCGCCTCCCGGTCCCGGTAGTCTACCGGCTTGACGGCCGGGAAGGCGAACCGGACCCCGCATCCCCACCGCCCAGCCCGGTGGGCGTCCGGCCGCCACGACCGGGTTTCGTCCCCGAGGACGGCCAGGCTGACCGGCATCCGCCCGTACTTGTCTTCGAGCCGGTGGTTGTAGGCGTACATCCGGCGGGCGAAGAGGGCGTCCCGCTGGCTCTGCACCTCGACGTGGACCAGCACCCAGGCCTCTTCGCCGCCGCGGGTCCAGACCTTCACCAGCTTGTCGACCGTGCCCCGGCCGGCCTCGGCCTCCGGGGCGATCTGCTGCAACTCGGCGTCGAGCGGGACTTCGCCGCGGGACCAGTCGATGTCGGCGTGGGCGGCCGGGAAGAAGAACTGGAGGAATGGGCCGAAGTACCAGCCCAGGGCCTCCTTCCACGGCCCGTCGAACTCGGCGGCGGGGTCGCTCCTGGTGCGGCAGCGTACCACCCGCCCGGGCCGGCTACCAGCCCGGTAGGCCCGTCTCGCCACCGGCGACCGTGGCTAGGGCCAGCAGAACTGCTGAGTCGGCGTCGTCCCGCAGGTAGCGGACCGACCCGTCGGCCAGCCCGACGTTCGACCCCCCGAGCCGGGGCCGACACGGCAGCGGCCGGTTCAGACCGTGCAGCCCGCCGAACGGCCGGCCCGGTCCGGTGAGGGGGTGGTCGGCCGGGTCGACGCCGCGGACCGTGGTCGGCCCGCCCCGCGCCCACGGCCCAACGTCACGGGTCGTCTCGACGAACAGGATCGTGCTCCCGAGCCCGTCCTTCACCCGATGCGCCGTCATCATCCGGTCGTACCCGAACATCCCGGCCCGCCGGTCGTCGGCCGGTAGCGCCGCGGCGTCCGCCCCGATCCCGGCCACGCCGATGTAGTTTGTCGGCATCCGAGCCCCGGGTGTCGGCCCCGGGTCGGGTCACGACGGGCATCGGTGCCACCGCCCGTGCCAGTCCGTGAGGGCGGCCATGTTCCGGTCCGAATCCCACGGCTCCGACGGGACCAGACGATCGTACCCGGGGACCCACCGGCCGTACGGCCGGATGAGCAGGTACAAGCTCAGGCGCTGGTCGTTCGGGAGGGTCGTGTTCGGGACCGTGTCGGGCGGGAAATGGCCGTGTGTGTCCAGGTACTGATGCGATCCCACGACGAGTTGCTTCAGGTTGCCCTGACATCGGGCCTTGGCGGCGGCCTGCCGCACCTTGCCGACGGCCGGGAGCAGGAGGCCGAGCAGCACGGCGATGGCGACGAGGACGACTAGTCGGTCATCACTTTTGAGGTGCGGGGTAGAGTCGCCGGAGCTTGACCCGGGCGTCGGCGGTCGTGAACCG
>JAIEQN010000440.1 GCA_019747685.1 Gemmataceae bacterium | reverse complement strand
CTGACCGGGCTGGGCCTGGGGCTGGCGGTGGCGGCCGGGCTGATGTCCCCGCTCGGCCCGGCCATCGCCGGCGGGGCGCTGGTGTCGCTGTTGGCCAGCGCCGGGGCCGGGGCGGTGGTCGGCACGGTGGCCGGCGGGCTGGTCGGGCTGGGCATCCCGGAGGACGAGGCCGGTTGGTACGCCGGGGAGGTGGACGCCGGGCGGGTGGTGGTGACGGTCCGGGAGGCGGACGAGGCCGGGACTGCGACCGACACACTCCGCCGGGCCGGCGGGGTGGTGCGGTAACGGCGGTTTCCTGGGAGCGCGGCCGTTCCGGCCGCTCCTCCAGGAAACACATCAACTCGCCGGCTCGGCCCCGGGGACGTGGCCGTCGTCCTTGCCGCCCCGAGCGATCGCCTTGCCGTGGTCCTCCCGCCCGCCCCACTCCTGGGCGCGGGTGGTCTCCTGCGGCGGGGCGTCGGAGCCTTCCTGCCGCCGGGCCTCCGGCTGGTCGTCCTGGGTGGTCGGTTGTTGCTGCGGCTGGTTCATCGGTTCCTCCCTTGCCCCGCCGGTGTCCGGGGCCGATAGCTAAACCCCGGGCAAAGGGTGTGCCGCCCGGCCCGTCGCCCCACCCATCCGGAGGACACGCCATGCCGGTCCGGTCGTCGGAAGCCGCCTGGGAAGGGGACCTCAAGTCCGGGAAAGGGACGGTCAAGCTGGAGAGCGGGGCGTTCAGCGGCCCGTACTCGTTCCAGAGCCGGTTCGAGTCGGGCACCGGGACGAACCCCGAGGAATTGATCGCAGCGGCCCACGCCGGGTGCTTCTCGATGGCCCTGTCGCACGCCCTGGCGTCGGCCGGGTTCCCGCCGAAGCGGGTCCACACGGTCGCCAAGGTGCATCTGGAGAAGGTCCCGGACGGGTTCGCCATCCCGAAGATCGACCTGGTCACCGACGCCGACGTGCCGAACATCACCCCCGAGGCGTTCCAGGAATACGCGGCCAAGGCCAAGGCCGGGTGCCCGGTGTCGAAGGTCCTGGCCGGGGCCGAGATCGCCCTCGACGCCAAGCTCGTGGGGCGGTGAAACTCCTGGCTCCCACGCGGAGCGTGGGGGCCGACCCCGGATGCTCCGCGTGGGAACCAGAGGCTTTGATGCCCAAGTCCTATGACGCGGTGGTCGTCGGGTCGGGGCCGAACGGGCTGGCGGCGGCCATCACCCTGGCCCGCAAGGGCCTGTCGGTCCTCGTGGTCGAGGGGTCGGACACCCTCGGCGGCGGGACGCGGTCGGCCGAGCTGACTCTCCCGGGGTTCACGCACGACATCTGCTCGGCCGTCTACGGGATGGCGGTCGCGGCCCCGTTCTTCCGGACGCTGCCGCTCGAACAGCACGGGCTGAGGTGGGTCCACCCGCCGGCCCTGCTCGCCCACCCGCTCGACAACGGCACGGCCGGCGTCTTGTACCAGTCGTTAGACGAAACCGCCGCCGGGCTGGGCGACGACGCCGACGCCTACCGCCGGCTGATGGGGCCGCTGGCCCGGGCCGCCGACGACCTGCTGGCCGACATGCTCGGGCCGTTCCGCATCCCCCGCCACCCCATTACCGCCCTCCGGTTCGGCCGGGCGGCTCTGCGGTCCGGGAAGGGGTTCGCCGAGGCGTACTTCCGCACGGAGAAGGCCCGTACCCTGTGGGCCGGGCAGGCGGCCCACGCGGTCATCCCGCTCGACCACCGGCCGGGGGCGGCCATCGCCCTGATGCTGACGATCGCCGGCCACGCCCGCGGCTGGCCGCTGGTCGCCGGCGGGTCGCAGAAGCTGGCCGACGCCCTCGTGTCGTACTTCCGGTCGCTGGGCGGCGAGGTCGAGGCCGGCCGGTGGGTAAAGAATGTCGATGACCTGCCGCCGGCGAAGGCGGTGGTACTGGACGTGACGCCGCGGCAACTGATAGCGATGGCCGGGCACCGGCTACCGGACCGGTACAAGCGGCGGCTCGGGAAGTTCCGCTACGGGCCGGGGGTGTTCAAGGTCGACTGGGCGCTGAGCGGCCAGGTGCCGTGGACGGCCCCCGAGTGCCGCCGGGCCGGGACGGTCCACCTCGGCGGGACGCTCGACGAGATCGCCGCGTCGGAGCGGGCGGCGTTCGACGGCCATCACGCCGACAAGCCGTTCGTGCTGTACGTTCAGCCGGGGGTGTGCGACCCGTCGCGTGCCCCTGCGGGCCAACATACCGGCTGGGCCTACTGCCACGTCCCGCACGGCTCGGCCGAGGACATGACGGAGCGGATCGAGGCCCAGGTGGAGCGGTTCGCCCCGGGGTTCCGGGACCTCATCCTGGCCCGGCACACCCGGGGGCCGGCGGCGATGGAGGCCCACAACCCGAACTACGTCGGCGGGGACATCGGCGGCGGGGTGGTGGACCTCGGGCAGCTCTTCACCCGCCCGGTGGCCCGGTGGGACCCGTACTCGACGCCCGACCCGGGGCTGTTCCTGTGCTCGTCGAGTACCCCGCCCGGCGGCGGCGTCCACGGCATGTGCGGCTACTTCGCGGCCCGGAGCGTGATGCGGCGGTTGAAGGTGTAGGGTGTGGCGAGCATCCCGTCAGGGGCGCAACGACGCGGCGCCTAATCCGTGAGGTCGTGCTTGACCAAGTATTGCACCTGACATGGCCGAAGTGTCGGCTCTCTGGCCAATTCGGCTCTACGACCCCGAAGCTTGAGGGTAACTAAGAAATAACCATCTAGCAACTGGGAGGGGTACTACAACCAGCATGATTACCTGAGTGATACCAACTATACTAAACAGACTGGTATTCGCTTTTGTAAAACATGCACAAACAACCCATGCCAAACCTGCATAAATCATGTTTACTATGAGATATTTTACTTGCCATTCATAGCTGCTCTCGTTGAGCCAGCCGATTGCCCCGCAACTCCCGATGAAGAGGGAAGGCAGTGCCGCGAGACCGATGACAACCAAGTACCATGCAGTAGAGGAGGCCCCCCCAGGTCGGTTCGCGTTACGAAGTAACTCCTCGTCCGCCAGGATGTCACGGCGTCGCTTCTCTTCGAGTACGCTGTATAGGTTAGTTGGGTCCATAAGAAGCTCTGCCATAACCCCCGAAATCGCCTTGAAAACCGGGGTGAACCAGGGTTTTGTCAGGGGTTTGCCGTGTTGAAGACATCTAGCCCCCGGCGTCTCGGTGTTGTAACCCGGCGGCATGAGGAC
>JAIEQN010000787.1 GCA_019747685.1 Gemmataceae bacterium | reverse complement strand
GGGGCGTCCCCCCCCCCCTCTAACTCCAACCTCCCCCCCCACCCCCCCCCGCCCCGCCACGGAGGAGAAGTTTACCCGCTCTTCCGCCGCTCCAGCTCCTTCACCACCTCGGCCAGCGGGCGGGTGTTGAACACGTCGTCCTTCGTCAGCCAGCCGCGGCGGGCGACATCGACCCCGAACGTCCGGGTGTAGCCGAGTTCGTCCGGGCTGTGGGCGTCCGGGTTGATGACGACCGGGATGCCCAGGGCCTTGGCCCGCTTCACCCACCGCCAGTCCAGGTCGAGCCGGTGCGGGTTGGCGTTGATCTCAACCATCTTCCCGTGCCGGGCCGCCGCCGCCAGCACCGCCTCCAGGTCGATCTTGTACCCCTCCCGCTTCAGCAGCAGCCGGCCGGTGGCGTGGCCGAGCATGGTTAGCCGGGGGTGGGCCAGGGCCTTGCACACCCGGGCCGTCATCTCCGCCTCGGGCATCCCGAACAGGGTGTGGACGCTGCCGACGACGTAGTCGAACCCGGCCAGCAGGTCGTCGTCGTAGTCGAGCGAGCCGTCGGCCAGGATGTCGCACTCGACGCCCTTGAGGATGCGGACGCCCTTGAGCTTCATGTTGACGGCGTCGATCTCCGCCCACTGCTTGCGGACCACGCCCGGCGGCATCCCCCGGGCCACGGTCAGCGACTGCGAGTGGTCGCCGACCCCGAAGTACTCGAACCCCAGGGCCTTCGCCGCCTGGGCCATCTCCTCCAGGGTGTTCCCGCCGTCGCTGTAATTCGTGTGGTTGTGGAAGACGCCGCGGAGGTCGCCCGGCTCGATCAGCTTGGGGAGGGCGTTCGCCTCGGCCGCCTCGATCTCCCCGGTGTCCTGCCGCAGCTCGGGCGGGACGTACTGCATCCCCAGGGCGGCGAAGAGGTCGGCCTCGGTCGCGGCCGGGACGCGGTGCGTATCCGTCCCCAGCCCGTACTCGCTCAAGAGCCAGCCGCGGTCGATGGCCCGCTGCCGCATCCGGATGTTGTGGGCCTTGTCGCCGGTAAAGTAGTGCAGCCCGAACGGGAACAGGTCGTCGGTCACGACCCGCAGGTCGGCCTGCATCCGGACCTTCGAGGCGTCGACGTGGACCTCGGCCAGGACGCTCGACTTGGCCGGCCCCTTCCCGAGGACTTCGACCACCTCGGGCAGCGTCACGAAGGCCTCGATGACCGGCCCGGCGTCGGCCGCGGACGCCAGCACGTCGAGGTCGCCGACCGTCTCCCGCCGGCGGCGGAGGCTGCCGCACAGCTCGGCCCGGACGACGCCGGGGAAGCCGCGGACCTTCGCCAACAAGGCGGCCCCGAGGGCGTCGGCCTGGTCGATCCGGACCCGGTTGCCGACCGACCCCAGGAACTTGATGCCGTCGAGGATTTTCGCCTGGGTCTTGGCCCCGAACCCCTTGAGGGTGGCGACCTCGCCCCGCTCGCAGGCGGCCTTCAGGGCGTCCATCGACTCGACCCCGAGGGCGTCGTGCAGGGCCTTCACCTTCTTCGCCCCGAGGCCGGGCAGCCGGAGCATCTGGACCAGCCCGGGCGGGACCTCCTCCCGCAGCCGCTCCAGGTACGGCAGCCGGCCGGTCGTTACCAGCGTGGTGATCTTGTCCCGCAGGGCCTCGCCGACCCCGCGGACCTCGCCGAGCCGCCCGGCAGCGACCAGCCCGGCGAGGTCGCCGGGGATCAGCCGGACGGACCGGGCGCCGTTCGTGTAGGCCCCGGCGCGGAAGGGGCTTTCCCCCTTCAGCTCCAGCAACACGGCGATCTCGTCCAGGGCGTCGGCCACGTCGTCCTTCGTCACGGATGGCTCCTCGGGAGGTGAGTTGAGGATACCAGACGGGCCGGGTGGTTGTGGATGTTAGTGGCCCGGTGAGCCGGGAGCGTGAGCGACCGGAGGAACACCCTCCGGTCGCTCACGCTCCCGGCTCGCCGGGGCGGTCACGCCGCCAGCCTCAGCCGCGGCTCGGCCAGGGCGACGGCCGACCGCTTCCGGGCCGGGGCGTGGAGCATGATCTCCATCCCGTTGACGACCCGGTCCGGCCCCCGGCCGTCGACCAGGTTGCGGGCGCACCGGGTCATCCCCTTCCGCTCCACCGGGTCCTCCAGGAGTTGCCCGACCGCCTCGGCGAGCTGACCGGCCGAGACCGCCGCGTCGTCCCCGAGGTACGTCGCTACCCCCTCGTCGTCCATCCGCTTGCCGTTCCTGGCGTGGGTCGCGTTCTGCGAGATGACGAACTGCGGGATGCCGACGACGCACAGCTCCAGCCCCCACCCGTCCCCGCCGGTCAGGGCGAAGTGGGCCCGGACCAGCCGGGTCATCAGCTCCTTCGTCTCGGTCACCACCTCGACCCGCCCGCCCGACCCGGCGGCCAGGTCCTTCAGGTCGTCGTACCGCGGGTGGTGGGTGCGGACGGCCACCGACA
Organism: Gemmataceae bacterium; assembly: GCA_019747685.1. Classification (GTDB taxonomy): domain Bacteria; phylum Planctomycetota; class Planctomycetia; order Gemmatales; family Gemmataceae; genus Urbifossiella. The sequence goes on along the minus strand of JAIEQN010000787.1, from coordinate 758 downwards.
CCTTGGCCACCTCCTGGACCTCCAACAACTGCTCGGTCCGGTCGTAGGCGAGGCCCGCCGGGTCGTCGTCCCCGAACGCCACCAGCGCCCGGTACGGGGCGGCCGGCTCGGTCGCCCGGATGGTCCGCTGGCGGCGGAAGATGCCGCGGCACAGGGCGTACCGGTGGCCGGCCAGGATTTGCCCGCCGGGGGCCGCCTTGAACGCCTTCCGGGCCGGGGTCAGCAGCGGGTTGACGACCAGGTCGGCCGGGAACGTGTACCCGGCGGCCGAGTCGAACGCCAGCACCAGCGCCCCCGTGGCCCTCAGCTCGGCCAGGTAGTCGGGGGTGACGTTCGGGCCGACGACCACCACCGCCGCGGCGTTCAGCCGCCGGACCTGGGCGACGGTGGCGGCCGGGTCGCCGGCCTCGCCCATCGGCCGCTCGGCCGCCACCCAGTCGTTGTTCCCCCGGTTGATGACCGTCGCCAGGGACAGCGGGTCGAGGTAGCTGAAGAAGTGCGTCCCCCGGCGGCGGCGCTGGAGGGCGGCGGCCAGGGACAGGCACTGGTAGAACCCGTCCCACCCCCGGTCCGGGGTGCCGTCGCAGCGAAACAGAATGGGCCCACGGTTCGCGTCCATGCGCGAAGCTCCTCCACGTCCAGGTGGTGGGAAGCGCGGACCGACCGCCGGCGAGCCGGGGGGCGTGAGTCCCCGGGTTGACGAGCCGGGAGCGTGAGCGACCGGAGGTGTGTTCCTCCGGTCGCTCACGCTCCCGGCT
>JAIEQN010000169.1 GCA_019747685.1 Gemmataceae bacterium | reverse complement strand
CCACCCTCCGGGGGTCGCTATCAGCTTACGGGGTCACCCGCGGAACCGCTACAACCGACCCGAAACAGCTCTAATGTCCTCTTTCGCGTTCAACTTGTAAGGCCCCTGACCTTCAATCACCGTCCTATCGGTCCGTTTCGGGTATCCTCCGTCCATCCCGATCGATCCGCCCATGAGTTGGGCATCGATCGCCGAGCCCGTCGGATTGACATCTGGAACAAACCTCCAAGTCGAGGAGTACTCGAAACCGTCAAGGTTGTATGCGAAGTACACGTGATATTGGCCCTTCGGGAGGTCCACACTTTGGATCGTGACCAGCCCATTCACCGGGTTAGCCTGATCTGGAAAATCCGTCTTAAATACGAGTTTTGTTGTTGTATCAACCCACATTAGTGATATCTTGGCTAACTTGGCATTATCGTAGTTGAACGTGGCCGAGGCCTCCACCCCCTTGCCGTTCGCCTTGGCGGTGAAGCCGGTGGTGAGCTGGGCGTTGACCGGGTCGAGGACCAAGGCGAACACGATGGCGACCGTCAGGAACGAGGCGGCGCGGACGGCGGTCCGGGTGATGGCGGTCATGGGTGGCTCGCGGAGGTGTCTCGTGATGGGCAACTTTCATTTAGTGGGCATCAAGCAGGGTTGTCAAGCCGAAAAATCGCTACAATCCGCCGGCCGTACCGGGACGACCCGCCGCCCCGCCGCGACCTGCTCGACCGCCGGGCGTTCCTGACCACCACCAGCATCAACGCCACCCGCGACTGCCACAACCGCTGCGGCTTCTGCTACCTGTCCACCGACGGGCTGCGGATACCGTACCAGTGCCGGGACGTGGACCAAGTCGTGTCCGAGGTCGCGGCCGACGGCCAGCCGTACTTCGTGTTCACCGACAACAACCTCGGGTCCCGGCCGGACTACCTGCGTGCACTCTGCCGCGGGCTGCGGCCGCTGAAGAAGATCTGGAGCGCGGCCGTCACCCTGGACGTGACCGACAACCCGTCGCTGGTCCGGGAGATGGCCCTGGCCGGGTGTACCGGGGTGTTCGTCGGGTTCGAGTCGCTGACCGACGAGAACATCACCGCGGCCCGGAAGAAGTCGCCGCGGGCGGCCGAGTACGCCCGCCGGGTCGGCGTCTTCCACGACCACGGCGTCCAGGTCAACGGCAGCTTCGTCCTCGGCTTCGACCACGACCGGCCGGACTGCTTCGAGCGGCTGGTGGATTGGATCGAGGGCGTGCGGATGGAGTCGGCGACGTACCACGTCCTGACCCCGTACCCGGGGAAGCCGCTGTTCCGGCAGATGGAGGCCGAGGGCCGCATCCTCCACCGGGACTGGGAGCGGTACAACACGGCCCACGTCGTCTTCCGCCCGAAGCACATGACCGTGGAGCAACTCGCCGCCGGGTACGAGTACTGCTACGACCGGACGTTCGGGCACCGGTGCGTCTGGAGCCGGCGGCCGCGGGACTGGCGGGCGGTCCCGGCGTACCTGGCGATGGCCTACCTGTACAAGAAGTCGAACCGGCTCTGGCCGTGGCTGATCCGCCGGCGGCTGACCCACTGGGCGTGGCGGCCGCTGCTGGAAGCCAGCCGGCTGAGGCACCTGCGGTTCCGCCGGCGGCTGGGGTGTACGGTGGCGGACGGAAGCCCCGTCCGGGCACCGGTCTACGCCGGGGTGTAGCGGACCGCTCGGGGGCTACTCGGCGATGTCGCCGGCGGCCGGGGTGACGAGCGCCCAGTAGGCATGGGCCGGCATCCCGGCCGGCAACGTCCGGTAGCTCCCGTCGACCATCCCGACCCCCATGCCGTCCCGGTGGGTCGTGTGGGCGAGATAGTAGATGCAGGTCTCGGTGGTGGGGGCGACTTGAAAGGTCAGGTCCGGGTCGGCCCCGAGGCTGACCGGCGGGCTCCCCCGGGTAACGGGGCCGAGGTCGTTGATCCGGTGGGCGAACGTCGGCGGGCGGCCGAAGGTACTCGGCTCCGAGCCGCCCCATTCGTAGTAGTAGTCCCGGCACGTCAGCTTGTGCTCGGCAAGGGCGATGGTGTTCGCGGTGCCGTCCGCGAACGTACGGGCCAGGTTCGGCCGGCCGGTGAAGGCCTGCCCGTTGGCGGCGTAGCTGCCGAAGATCACGCCCGTGTGGCCGCCGACGCCCCGGTACTTGGTGCCGTCCGGGTCGAGCGGGCAGACGTAGATTTTGAGGTAGAACACCTCGGCCCCTGACAGGTAGTCGGCCGTACCGGTGGCCGCTTCGAGGTACGGGAGGAGGGCCGTGAAGAAGAAGGGCGGGCACGGGCCGGGGTTGGGCAGGTACGGGTTCCACTTGGCGTCGACGGGCGGGAGGTCGCCGCCGTGGTCGGCGGCGTAGTTCTGGGCGGCAATCCCGATCTGCCGGACCTGGTTGGCACACTCCGTCACGCCGGCGCGGTGCCGCACCCGCTGGATGGCCGGGAGCAGCAGCCCGACCAGAGTGCCGACGATGGCCACCGCGACCAGCACCTCGAGCAACGACTTGGCTGTCCGCGTCATGCGAACCCCCCGAATCTGGTGACTGCCTTCCCACTCCGGCCTGGCGTCGGACGCTCGCCCCGAATAGTCGAGGGCACACCACCCGGATCAACGAAAAATAGCGAATTGGTACTGTTGATGTCAATAAACGTCTGCTTAAAAACCCCTGACAAAACCATGGTTCACCCCGGTTTTCAAGGCGATTTCGGGGGTTATGGCAGAGCTTCTAACATCTTTCTGCTGGACGCCGTTGAGTTGCCACTGTATTTTCACGTCGTATGGGACGAAGATGGTGTACGGCTTGCCGGGGTCGAGGTTGACGAGCTTGAGCGGGTTGGTACCTCCCCCGTTCCAGACGCCATTCGCGATGGTCGACTGCTTGCTATTGTCGGCCGGCCCGCCCGGGCCGATGGCCGCCCACATGGTCGGGGCGGTCTCGACCACCCCAGTCACTTTACCCTTCGGGTCCGGAGGAGCGGGGTTCTGGTTAACCGTATACTTGCCTTGCCCCTCAACCGACTTTCTGTCGGCGCTGCGTTTCGGAAACCCTTTGTCCATAGCGATCGTACCACCCATGAGGGCGGGGTTGATAGCTAACCCGGTAGGATTGACGTTAGAGCTTGTCCAAAATGCATGATGTTTAGCGCCGGAGCCGTCGGACCATGAGGTGGGTCCTGGCGACCTTGATGA
>JAIEQN010001174.1 GCA_019747685.1 Gemmataceae bacterium | reverse complement strand
GGCCTCCCGGCCTGTGCCACCAAACAGAGATACTACTCCGGCGGTGGTCGAAGCAGGGGCCGGGCCGGGATCGCCCCGACCGGCCTACCGGGCCGGTATCGTGGCCCGCACCTCGGCCACCTTCTCCGGCCGGCCGGTCTTCTCGTACAGCCTGGCCAGCCGGTCGGCCGCGTCCCGCCGCTGCGACGGCCGGGCGTTCGGGTGGTCGGCCAGGGCGTCGTACCCGGCGACCAGCAGCGGCTCGGCCTCGGCCACCTCCCCGGCCTCGGCCAGGCAGGCCCCGAGTAGGGTGTCGGCGGCGATCGCCCGCAGGTCCCCCGGCGGCCCCTTCTGGTGGATCGCCCGGGCCTCGCGGGCCAGCGGCAGGGAGTCGGCCGCGCGGCCGAGGATGAGTAGGCACCGCCCCCGGACGAAGAGTGTCCCCGCCAGGTACTCCGGCGCCCGGTCGGCGGCCGCCCGGGCGACCTCCAACAGTTCCCGGGTCAGGGGTTCGGCGTCCGCCGTCTTCCCCTGCTCGAGCAGGGCGAACGCCAGGTTGGTCCCGGCCGGGAGGCGGGCCGTCGGGTCGTCGCCGGGGCGGCCGCGGTACCCGTCGTAGGCCCGGCGGAGGTGCCGCTCGGCGTCGGCCGGCCGGTCCTGGCCCCGCAGCGCCAGCCCGATCAGGTTCTCGGTCCCGAGCAGGTTCGGGTGGTCCGGGCTGAGGCCGGCCCGCTGGAGTTCGAGCAGCGCCTCGGCCTCGGCCAGCGCCGGGACGAACTTCCCCTGCTGGATGAGTACGACGACCTGCCCGTGCAGGTCGAGGAGCCGGTCCGGGTGGGTCGGGGCGAGCCGGCTCATGGCGGCGGAGGCCCGCCGGCGGAGCGGCTGGGCCTCGGCCGGCCGGCCGAGTTCCTCGTAGGCGAGGGCCAGGTTCAGCAGCGGCTCCTGGGTGAGCGGGTCGTCCGGCCCGAGGTGCCGCTCGCGGACGGCCAGGGCGTGGGCGTACAGCGGCTCGGCCTCGTCCGGTCGGTTGACCCGGCTCAGCACCATCCCCAGGGTGTTCTCGGTTTCGGCCGCGTCCGGGCCGTCGGCCCCGAGGGCGGCGGTCTGGTCGGCCAGCACCCGCCGCAGCAGGGCCTCGGCCTCCGCGGCCCGGCCGACCCGGGAGAGGACATCGGCCAGGACGGCCTCGGTCCGGAGGGTGTCGGGGTCGGCCGGGCCGAGGGCCCGCCGGATGGCGGCGCACCGCTCGTACTGGGCGACCGCCGCCCGGTCGTCCCCGGCCCGGTGGTACAGCAGGCCCAGGGCGTCCCGCAGGCTGGCCTCGGCCGCCGGGTGGTCGGCGAACTTGGCCTCGATCACCGGCAGGGCCCGCTCGACCGCCCGGAGCAGCGGCACGTCGGCCCCCAGCCCGCCCCGCCCGGCCGGGTCGGCCGCCGGGAACACGTCGGCGACGAAGAACCCGATGGTGGTCTGGGCCGCGTCGTAGCTGGCCACGGCCTCCGCCCGGGCCTTCTCGGCCTTCAGGTACAGGGCGGTCAGCCCGGCCACGCTCCCGACGGCCAGCGCGACCATCGCGGCGGCCATGGCCGCCAGCCCGGGCCGCCGCTTCGCCCACAGCCACAGCCGCTCGGGGAGCCGCACCGGCCGGGCCCGGATCGGCTCCCCGGCCCGCCACCGGCCGAGGTCGTCGGCCAGCTCGGCGGCGGTGGCGTACCGCTTGCCCGGGTCCTTCCGCAGGCACTTGAGGGCGATGACTTCGAGGTCCCGGGGACACCCGGGCCGGAGCCGGGACGGCGGGACCGGGTCCTGGTTCACCACCTGGGACAGGGTTTCGAGCGGCGACCCGCCGTCGAACGGCGGCCGGCCGGTCAGGCAGCAGTAGAGGATGCCGCCGAGGGCGTACACGTCCCCGGCCACCCCGACCTCGGCCGTCCGCCCGGCGGCCTGCTCCGGCGGCATGTACGCGGGCGTCCCGAGCACGTCCCCGGTCCGGGTCGCACCGCCGTCGGAGCCCAGGCGCTTGGCCAGCCCGAAGTCCGCCACCTTCGGTGTCGGAGTGGGCAGCGTGCGGTGGGCAGTGGGCAGAGCCGCTCCGGGCTTGGTGTCTTCGCTGCCCACCGCCGACTGCCCACTGCCCACCGCCAACAGGATGTTGGCCGGCTTGAGGTCCCGGTGCAGGACCCCGTGGCGGTGGGCGTGGTCGACCGCCCGGGCCACCGTCTCGACCAGCTCGGCCGCGTCGGCGAACGGGAGCGGGCCGGCCGCCAGCCGGTCGGCCAGGGTCCCGCCGGCGACGTACTCCAGGGCCAGGTACGGGCACCCGCCGGCCTCCCCGACCTCGTACACCTGGACGATGTGCGGGTGGTGCAGCCCGGCGGCGGCCTCGGCCTCGACCTGGAACCGGGCCCGGGCCTGGGCCGAATGCCCGGCCCCGCCGGGGAGCATCTTCAGGGCCACCGGCCGGCCGAGGGCCACGTCCCGGGCCTGCCACACCACCCCCATCCCGCCCCGGCCCAATTCCTCCCCGACCTCGTACCCCGGGACGACCGGCGGCCCGCCGAGCGTCAGCCCGGCCGGGGCCGGGGTGTCGGACGGGCGGTTCGGGACGCCGTAGAGGACCTCCAGTGCCCGCACCCGGCGGGTCACCTCGTCCAGCAGCTCGGGGGTGTCCCGGCACAGGTCCGCCGGGGTCACGTCCCGGCCGGCCTGCCGGTCCCGCTCCCACCGGTACAGCAGCTCGCTCACCGGGTCCGACCCGGCGGCCGTCGTCTCGGGCGCTCGGTGTGCGTTCATCGGGGCCGATCCCGTAAAGGACGAATGGATGGCGCGCCGGGGCGGGTCGTCGTGCCTGGTTCCGTAGGGTGGGCGGAAGCGGTCCGCCAGGACCGCCGAGGCCCACGGTGGGGGCGTACCGGGACCCCGTGGGCCTCGGCCCGCCGGCGGCGGACCTCCGCCCACCCTACAAGACTGCCCACCGCCCACTGCCCACTACCGGGGGACGATCCCCCGGAGGGCGTCGTGGAGCTTGAGGCAGGCCGCCTGCCAGCGGCGGAGGACGGTCCGGTCGGAGACGCTCAGGAGGGCGGCCGCTTCGGTCTGCTTCAGCCCCTGATACCAGACCAGCTCGAACACCTCCCGCTCGTCCTCGGGCAGGGCCTCGGCCTGCTGGTGGAAGTCGGTCCAGGCGGCCAGCCGGCCGGGGTCGAGCG
>JAIEQN010000909.1 GCA_019747685.1 Gemmataceae bacterium | reverse complement strand
CGGTCAGGTCCGTCGGGTAGGGCTTCCTGCTCATCACGACAGGCTATCGCCGACCCCATTTTGGACAAGCTCTGAGACGCTCAACCAACGTCAACAGGCCCTAGTTTCACCCGACAAGGGGAATATGTCGATTGCGGTCATCAACCCCTATCCGGACGGCACCGGGGTTTACGACCACCTCCATCTGAGTTACGGGAGCGGCACGCTCGATCCGACCTTTGCGATCGCGGATGCGGTCCAGCGCCCGATCGACGATCCGCTGGACCGCCTCGTGTCGATCGGGGATGTGACAGCCCCGGTGGTGAGCACAATCGCGTTTCGCCTGGGCGGGGACGACACGAGCGGCAAATACCCGGACGGGAAGACCGAGAGTCGCCCCCTGAATCACGGGTACTTCACAGACACCGACGTATCCCTTTCGTCCTACTCGCCGGCTTACGTCCTCGGCGAGGAGGCGATCGCTTACGACTCCCTCGGTATCCTCAAGCCCGGTACCAGCGCCATCGACATCATCGCCGAGGCGACGGACCGGGTTAGAGCCGGCGGAACCTTGGTCGGGGTGAGGTCGATCGGGTTCGAAGTTCTTGCCGGCCACTACTCGGGTGCGACCAGCGGGGAGATCACTTCGGTTGACTTCGACGAGGAGTTCACCCAGGACCCGGCCAACGGCAATAAGCAGACCCACGCCGCGCTGGGCGACCGGAACCTGGTCCGGACTGTTTACGAAAGCGACGCCCAAAGTCCTTCGCAAGACTACACGCAGTATTTCCACACCGTCACCAACACGGACGAGGACGGCGTCGTCGAGTTGAGCGACCGGCCGCTATACTGGGCCACCGACCGGGTGGCCGGGAGCAAGTGGAACGCCACGTCCGCGGCCCAGGCGGCGAACAACGCCCGGTCGGGCTTCCCGGACGACTACTACAAGGTCAGCGTGACCGCCTACGACCAGGCGGGCAACGCCAGCGCCGACAAGTCCGCGTTCGTCCTCTTGGACAACTGGCGGCAGGCGATCACCCTGGACATCACCACGATGCCGGGCAAGGTCATCGTGTCCGGGTCCCAGTTCCTGCCCAACGCCAAGGTCCCGATCTACGGGTACCCGGCCGGGAAGGAACTCCTCAACGGTGGCAAGATTAGCGCCGTAGCCGGTGCCCCGATCGACACCGCCAACACCAACGCGGACGGGAAGTTGACCCTCGTCTTCACCCGGAACGACGCCAAGTACAAGACGATCGTGGCCGACTACGGGGCCGACGATCTATACGTCAACCGGCTCGACACCCGCCACTTGATCGGTGATATGATCGGTGGTGCCGGGTTGCGGATGTCCGTGTCGAACGGTGACGCCCTGGCGGACACGGCCGGGAGCGGCGAAGGTGATCCGGCCGGCGGGTCGGGCGATCACGGTGGGCAGGGCTTCCTGCCTCCCGACCACCAGCCGGGCGGCTACTTCTTCGCCCCGCCGCCCGGCGAGATGGGCACCAAGCCAGGGGCGCTCGTTCAGGTGGCCGGGTCGCCCGACTTCGGCTTCCGTCCGGTCCCGCCCCCGGTCGAACCCGTCGGCATCACCCCGCCAACGTTCTCCGGTCCGCTCGCACTCGACCCGGCCGACGCCCTCGCCCTCGACTCCTCCGGCCCGGCCCTGTAGCCGAACTCACCGGCCATGTTTCTCGGCCGCCGTTACCCCTCGGCCCGCCGGCTGATGCCGGCGGGCCTTGCCGTTTGCCGGTGGTGTCGCCGCGGCCGGGTCGGGGTGGCGGGGGTCGGCGGTCCGGTCGGGCGTGTCCATCGGCCGAGCCCGGGGCGGTTGGGGAGTCTGGCGACAGTATAACCGCCCCAGACACCGACCCGCCACCACGGCCACACGAAAGGCACCCGCCGGCGGCCGGGCAAGAAGTACAACGGCCGCCGGCGGGGCGTGTAGCTGTTACCCGTAACACTTACCCACGGCCGGGCCGTCAGTCGCTCCCGCCGAGGTCGAGCCACAGGGACGACAGGTCGTGCAGCCCGGTGTCGTCGGGCGGCTTCGGACCGGGCGGGGCGGCCGCATCCGCGGGCCGGGGCGAGGGTTGGTCGCGGTCGAAGTGAACGGGGATCGGCATCGAGTACCCTCGGGCGGACGGTGAGCCGGGCGGGGCGTGCGCCCCGACGAACACCCGGCCCCCCGCGAACCGCAACCCGGGTGCCGCCCCCGGCCCGATCCGGATCGAAAGCCCGACCCGCTGCGGACCCCGATCCCCCGCACCCGCCCGACCGGCCGCGGCTTCCCACACCCCCTCGTCCGCCGGCCCGACCGGTCCGGCTAACGCCGCACCGAAGAGAGGGCGTGTTCGCCGGCCGGCGGGTGCGGCGGATCGCCGGTCCGGTCGGCCCGGGCGGCCAACACCTCGACCGCCACCGCCGACTGGTGGGCCGCCCCCGGCTGCGGATACAGGCCCCCGCCCAGGACGAACGCGGCCAGGGTCAGCACCGCGAACCGCTCCCGGGGCGTGATCCCCAGCGGCACCGCCGAGGCGTGCCGCGTCCCGGTGAACAGCCGGAAGTACGCCCGCAGGACCGCGACCCCGTTCACCGCCGCCGCCACCGCCAGCCCGACCCCGACGGCCGGGCTGACCTCGGCCGCCCCGCCGACTAGCAGCTCGGCGGCGATGAACCCGAGCGTCCCCGGGAACCCGACCGCCCCCAGCCCGGTGACGAGGAACCCGACCGCCAGGGCCGGGGCCTGGTCGTACAGCCCGCGGTACAAGGCGAGTGACAGCCGGCCGAACCGGGCCTCGACCGCCCGCAGGGTGATCCCCATCCCGCCCACCGACAGGGCCACCGACACCCACAGGCACAACGCCCCGGTCAGGCTGATCGCCAGCGGGGCCGACTCGAACCGCCGGGCCCGCTCGTGGGCGTTCCGGGCCAGCGCCTCTTCGACCGCCGCCTCGGCCTCGTGGAACAGGTCCCGGCGGGTGTCCGGGATACGGTCTTTGTCCGCGAGCTTGACGTACTCGTTGCAGGTGTTGTGCAGCCCGCCGACGAACACCGTGTCGGCCGGGATGACCAGCCCGCGGTCGGCCAGCCCGGCCCGGACCCGGGGGTCGTTGAGCATCTGGGCGACGGCCCGGCCGTTCGGCCCGCCGACCGCCCCGCCGCACGCCCCGCAGTCGTGGGCCGACTCGTGCGGGTTGTTCATGCT
>JAIEQN010001053.1 GCA_019747685.1 Gemmataceae bacterium | reverse complement strand
CGACCTCACGGTCGGGGCTCGCCCGGAGGTCGAGCGGGACGAGACCGCGGCCGCCGTCCAGGAGGAGGTGGACCGGCTGGCGGCCAAGTACCGCGACCCCGTCGTCCTGTGCTTCTACCAGGGGCACAGCCACGCCGAGGCCGCCGCCCGGCTCGGCTGGCCGGTCGGCACCGTCGCCAGCCGGCTGGCCCGGGCCAAGGACCGGCTGCGGGACCGGCTGACCCGCCGCGGCGTCGCCCTCTCCGCGGTGGTGCTGTCCGCCGGCGGTTCGGCGGCCGCCCGGGCCGACGCGGCCCTCGTCCGGAACACCGTCACGACCGTTCTCGGCCCGGCGGGGAAGGTCCCCGCGGGCGTCCTCGCACTGACGAACGGGGTGGTGTCCGCCATGCGCATCGCCAAGCTTAAGGTGTTGGCCGCCGGGTCGGCGGCCGCGGCCGTCCTGGCCGCCGGGGTGTTCGCCGCCCACGGGCCCGGCCCCGGCCGGGGGGGTGGCGGCGGCGTGGGTGGCGGGCGGTCGGCCGCCCGGTCCGACCCGCCCGGCTTCCTCGACCACCTGCACGCCCTGCACGACCACCTGTACCGGATGGTGTTCGGGGCGAGGGCCGACGCCCCGGACGAGGCCGCGAAGAAGGAGTTGAAGGCCTTGGAGGGGGAGTGGCGGATCGTCTCGCTGAGCGCGGACGGGAAGGACGAGCCGGCCGACGAGCTGGCCAAGGCCCGGCTCACGTTCAAGGGCGGCGAGCTGGAGCAGCGGGAGGCCGGCCGGGACAAGGTCGAGCGGCTGGCGGTCAAGCTCGCCCCCGGCGAGTCGCCGAGGCACTTCGACCTGACGGCCTTGACCGGGCCGGACGCCGTCCGCGGCAAGACCTCCCGCGGCATCTACAAGCGGGACGGCGACACCGTCACCGTCTGCAACCGCGACTTCGCCGCCGACGCGGACCGGCCGAAGGAGTTCGAGGCCGGCAAGGGGTTGAACCTGCTCGTCCTGGAGCGGGTGCAGGACGAGAAGGAGGAGTTGAAGGCCCTGGCCGGCGAGTGGCAGGCGACGGCCGCGTCCGTGTCCGGGGTGGACGACCCGGCCGAGGTGGTCAAGACGCTCGCCTGGACGATCACGGCCGAGGGTCGCGGGACCCTGACCGAGGGCGGACAGGCGGTGAAGGCCGACTTCGCCGTCGATCCGGCGAAAGCCCCGGCCCACCTCACCACGACTCTCACCGACGGGCCGGCGGGCGAGCGGGGGCTGGCCCTCGACGGCATCTACTTCCGGGCCGGCGACAAGCTGATCGTGGCGTTCGCCGACCCGAAGCAGAAGGGGGCGGCCCGGCCGAAGGAGCTGAAGCCCGGCGACGGGGTGGCGTTCATCACCCTGGAGCGGAAGCCGAAGGGGTGAGCACCGCCCCGGGCCTGGGGCGACCGGACGAAAGCCGGACCCCGGCTCGCCGGGGTCTCGTACGGTCGGTCTACGGCTCCTTCGGCTCGCCCGGCCGGGGGCCGAGGCCCGGGGCGGCCCGGAGCAGGTCCGGGTCGAACAGCAGGAGCTGCCGCCGGCCCGGCAGGTCGGCGGCGTCCACCAGCACCTTGTCCCGGCCGCGGAAGGCGTCGGCCGCCGCCCGGGCGGCCAGCCGGGCCTCGATCAGCCGCCGCCGGTCGGCCAGCACCCGGGCCTTCCGCTCGGCCAGCTCCTTCTCGACCGCCGGCAGGCTCTCCCCGGCCTTCACCCGGGCGTCCCGCTCGGCCGCCCACTCCTTCTGCTCGCCGGCCGTCAATTCGGTCCGGGCTGCATACCAAGCCAGGAACGCATCCCGGTTCGCCTTCGCGTCCTCGACCACCCGGTTCGCCTCGGCGGCCGCCCGGCTGACCGTCCGGTCGGCCTCCTCCTCCGCCCGCCGGCGGGCCCGGACCGCGTCCCCCTCGGCCTCGTTCACCAGCCGGTCCCGCTCCTGGATCGCCTTGGCCACCGCGTGGTACGCCCCGACCACCTCCGGCGGCGGGTGCAGGTCGTGCAGGGTGAACCCGTCGAGCCGGACGCCGAGGCCGCCGGGGACGGCCTCGTCCAGCCGCCGGCCGAGCCGGGCCGCGGCGTCGGCCTCCAGCCCAGCCCGGCGGACGGTCAGCAGTTCCAGGAACCGGCCGCCGGCGACCAGCTCCCGCAGGACCGACTCGGCCGCCGACCGGATCACGGCGTCGGGGTCGGCGGCGGCGAACAGGAACCGCCGCGGATCGGCCGGCCGGTAACGGACCGTCGCCAGGACTTCGATCAGGTCGCCGTCGCCGGTCATCATCACCGCCTCGTCGGTCAGCCGGGCGACGCCCTCGGCGTGCGGGCTGGACCACCCGGACGCGGCCCCCGAGGTCGGCACCGGCCGTTGCTGTTCCGCGGTGAGGGCCCGGAACCCGATCTCGACGGTGCGGACCTCGTCCGGGCTGACCCGGGTGATGTCCTCGACCGGCCACGGCCAGCGGACGTGCAGCCCCGGCCCGAGGTCGGTCGTGACCGCCCCGAACCGGCGGACGATGCCGACCTCACCGGGGCCGACCTGGGCCAGCCCGGACGACACCCAGCCGAGCAGCACGACGGTAGCCGCCCCCCCGACGATCCACTTCCAGCGGTGCCCGACCGCGTGCAGGAGGTCGTCGAGGTGGACGGTGTTCAGCCACCGGTCGAGCGCCCGGGCCGAGTCGCGGGCCCGGGCCAGGGCCGGGGCCGCGGCCGTCCGCTCGAAGGCGAGCAGCCGCATCGAGTTCAACAGGACGAGCAGCGACCCGAGCTGGTGGTACAAGACGCCGACCAGCGGGGCCGCCTCGTACCAGCCCGGGGTCGGGGCCAGCACCGGCCACAGCCAGCCGGTCAGGACGATGCCGACGATGTTGACACCGAAGGCGAAGACCACGATGTTCTGGCGGATGATCCGGACGGTCTCCCGGGACAGCCGGACGAGCAGCGGTAGCGGCTTCAGCCCGTCGCCCATCAGGACGATGTCGCCGGCCTCGGCGGCGATCTCGGTGCCGGAGCCGACCGCGATCCCGACCGCCGCCCGGGCCAGGGCCGGGGCGTCGTTCACCCCGTCCCCGACGAAAGCGATTGCTCCCGGCGAGCGGGGGGGGGGCAGCCCCCGGGAGGTGGCCGGGAACCGGGGGGGGCCCCCCCCCCGCCCCGCTAACCCGTCCCGC
>JAIEQN010001048.1 GCA_019747685.1 Gemmataceae bacterium | reverse complement strand
CCATGCCGCAGGGCGACAAGGGGAAGTACACCGACAAGCAGAAGCGGAAGGCCGAGCACATCGCCGAGAGCTACGAGAGCCGGGGGGTGGACGAGAAGACGGCCGAGAGCCGGGCCTGGGCGACGGTCAACAAGGAGTCCGGCGGGGGGAACAAGTCGGGCAGCGGCCGCGGGAAGGCGGACACCCACGTGTCGAGCGAACGCGGCGGGAAGCGGGGCGGGGCGGCGTCGGCCGGGCGGACGGCCGCCCAGCGGTCGGCGTCGGCCCGGAAGGCGGCCGCCACCCGCAAGCGGAACGCGGCCGCCAAGTCCGGTGCGTAGAGGGGATTGTGTAGGAAACTGGGGTGGCCGTTATTCCGACCAAGATTTGTTCGGCCGCGACCGGATTCGTCAGGCGCGGGGTGTGTGCCCGGGCTGGAACCAATCGCCCCGGCCCGCCCGGCGTTGGTGGTCCTGCTTCATCCGGACGTAGTCCGGGTCGGCCTCGACCGCCTCCCAGGCTTCCCGGAAGATGGCCGCGGCCGCGGCCTTCTCGGGGTCGGCGGCGGTGCGGGGCAGGGCGGTCCCGTCGGCCGCGTACTTCCGCCCGCCCCGGTGCCGGGCGTACCGGGTCGCCCGGGTGTACCCCATCTGGAGGTACTTCCGGGCCAGGTCCATGCCGACGAACTCGCCGGCCGCCTTGTAGGCGTCGTACTTGGCCCGGATGGCGGCGGCCGACTCCTTCGCGTCCGCCGGCGTCCGGAACCGCCACAGCGGCAGCAGTTCGTCCTTGTACGGGCGGACCCGGAAGACGCCCTGCTCGCCCCGGCCGACCCGGTACCGCTCGGGGTGTTGGCGGTAGTCGACATCGAGGGCATGGAGGGGCGCAGCCATGCCCGGGCGGGCCGCGAACCGCGTGCCGGCCGCGCTAGAACTCGACCCCGTACTTCTTGACCATCTTCCGCCGGACGGAGGTGGTCTCCTTCTTGATCGTGTCCCAGGTCTGCTGGCGGTAGGCGAACTCCTTCTGGTTGGTCATGGTGTTCAGGTTGTCGATCTGGCCGTAGTTGCTGGCGGTGGCGGTCGAGGTCGTGCCGGACGGGACGGCGTACCCGTAGGACCCGCCGTAGGCCCCCCAGTACCCGACCCCGCCGGCGTACCCGGACCCGTAGTAGTAGTTCGGGGTGCTGACCGACACCATCGCCTTGTTCGCCTCGGCCAGGCTGATCATCCCGCCGGACTTCTGGGCGACGATGGCCATCGTCCGCAGGGTGGTGGCCACCGCCCCGCCCCAGTCGAGCAGCTCGTCGTCGACGTTCAGGATCGGCAGGTCGTCGATCCGCCGGGCCCCGTTGTTTAGCCGGAAGGTGAGCTGCTCGAACGAGTTGCTGTTCGCGTTGCGGACCTCGTTGATGATCTTCTCGGTCGCCCGGAAGTACTTCAGCGAGGCCTTGAGCTGGGCGCCCGACCCGCCGGCCTGGTCGGACGACCCCGAGTCCGGGTCGGCGACCGCCACCCCCGGCCCGAGGAGCGGGGCGACCAGTTGGTCGGCCGCGTCCGGGGTGAGCGGGCCGGAGAGCGTCACCGCGTCCCCCTTGACCGCGAACGCCCACCCGTCCATCTCGTCCGCCTTCGCCCCGATCCGGGCCAGGGCCTCCAGGATCAGCGGCTTGCCGACTTCGGCCAGCGGGGCGGCCGGGCGGGAGAAGTCGAGCCGCAGCTCGCCGGTCAGCTTGTCGGACGCCTTCATGGTCAGGGTGACGCCCTTCATCCCGGCGAACAGCCGGACCAACAGGTCCACCTCCCCGGCCTTCCCCTTCAGGGCGTCGGCCTTCCCCAGCCGGTCCTTCGCCCGCCCGTAGTCGAGCATGTCGGCGGTGTCCACCGCCAGCACCACCGGGGTGGTCGGCCCGACCCGGGCGGCCGCCTGCTTGAGGTACTCGGACATCCCGGCCGGGGCCTTCCCGTTCGCCTCCCGCAGCCACCGGGCGATGTCCGGCCGGTTCGGCGGGGTGTACGCCCCGGCCACCCCGGGGGCCAGGTTGGCCACGTACCCGTGGCGGGGGGTGAGGACCACCGGCTTGTCGGCGATCGTCTCCCGGGTGCCGTCGTTCCGCTTGGCGAAGTCGGCCTCGGAGACCGGCTTCTTGAGGGCCAGGACGGACACCTCCCAGGACGGCGGGGAACCCGGGGCGAACTGGGTGGCGATCACCAGCTTGGAGGCGCCCCCCGGGAGCGAGTCGAGGCCGGTGGTCGGCAGGTCCGGGGACCCCCACTTGTTGTTCCGGGCGATCTCCGACCGGTACAGGGCGTCCACGTCGATCAGCAGGGCGGCGTTGGCCCGGGCGGGGACCCACCCGAGCAGGTCGGCCGGGTCGGCGGCCCGGGCCGGGCCGGGCGGGACGGACAGGAACGCGACGACGAGGGCGAGGCAGCCGCACGGGGCTCGCATGGGATCACCTCTCGATTGAACGGGCTTGCTGACGGGAACCGTATGCCGCCGGCCGGGATCGGCAAGGGCGGGCCGCCGCTTCGCCGCCCCCGGCCGGGGCGGATACAATCGCCCCGACCGCCCCGTCCCGGACGCCGCCGATGCTGTTCTTCCTGTTGGCCGGCCACGCCCTGATGGACTACGCCCTCCAGTCCGACGCGATGGCCACCTGCAAGTGCCGGCGGGCCGACGGCCCGGTCGCCCGGGCGGTCCCGTGGTACTACTGGCTGACCGCCCACGCCCTGCTGCACGGGGCGGCCGTCGGGGCGGTGTTGCAGTGGGGGTACGGGGACTGGAACCTGACCGTCGGGTTCGCGGTGGCCGAGACCGCCGCCCACTGGCTGATCGACCTGGGCAAGTGCGAGCGGCTGTACACCATCCACGTCGACCAGGCCCTGCACGTGCTGTGCAAGCTGGGGTGGTGGGGGCTGATCGCCGGCGGGATCGTCACCCCGGGGGTTTAAAGTTTCGAGTTTGAAGTTTCGAGTTGGTGGGTTGGCGGGTCCGGGCGGGCGTTCGCCCGGCAGCGGTCGCCGACCCCGCCGCGACTCGACACCCCGAGGGCGGCCCATGAACTCGAAACTCGAAACTCGAAACTCGAAACTCCGGCCCGGCCGTGCCGCAACGACCCTACTGGTCGGGCTGGCCGCGTTCGCCCTCGGCGGGGCGGCGGTGTACTTCTTCCTGCCGAAGCCGCCGG
>JAIEQN010000451.1 GCA_019747685.1 Gemmataceae bacterium | reverse complement strand
CGTGGACCTCGTCGGCCGCCCGGGCGTCGAGGAACGCCCCGTGGACCCCGGCCCCGCCCTCGACCAGCACGTTCGTCGTCCGCCGCCGGCCGAGGTCGGCCAGCACCGCGTCGATTGACAGCCCGTTGTCACCCGCCGCGAGTGGCACCACCTCGCACCCGTCGGCCGCCCACCCGGCGAGCCTCCCCTCGTTCCCGGCCGCGGTGAACACGATCACCGGCACCTCGCGGGCCGTGGCCCGGAGTTGGCACCGGTCGGGCAGGTCGCCGGAGGCCGACAGCACCACCCGGGCGGCGGCCCGCGGCCCCGGCGGGCGGGCCGTCAGCAGCGGGTCGTCGGCGGTCACCGTCCCGCGGCCGACGATCACCGCATCGACCCGGCCCCGCAGCTCGTGGACCCGCCGCCGGGACTCCTCGCCGCTGATCCACTTCGAGTCGCCGGTGCCGGTGGCGATCTTCCCGTCGAGGGTCATGGCCCACTTCAGGTGGACCCACGGCCGGCCGGTCCGCAGCAGCTTCAGGTACGGGGCGTTCAGCCGCTCCGCCTCGGCCTCCAACAAACCGACCTGCACGTCCAGCCCGGCGTCGCGGAGGTGCCGGACCCCGCCGCCGGCGACCTTCGGGAACGGGTCGGCCATCGCGGCGACCACCCGCCGCACCCCGGACCGGAGGACGGCCTCGGTACACGGCGGGGTCTTGCCCCAATGGCAGCACGGCTCCAGGGTGACGACCAGGGTGCCGCCGCGGGCCGCGTCGCCGGCTGCGGCCAGGGCGTGGACCTCGGCGTGCGGGCCGCCGAACCGCTGGTGCCAGCCCGCGCCGACGATCCGCCCGGTGGCGTCCAGCACGATCGCCCCGACCAGCGGGTTCGGCTCGACGCGGCCCCGGCCGCGGGCGGCCAGGTCGAGGGCGTGCCGCATGTGGGGTTCGAGCGGGTCCACGATGGTCCCCATCCCCAGCCCCCAGGGCTTCGCCCTGGGCTGACGGAACCGGCCCTTCGGGCCGGGCGGAGTTCGGCCGCGGGCTGAAGGCCCGCGCCAGCATAGCCCAGGCCGTAGGCCTGGGTAAAGGGTCTCCGGCCCGGTGAAAAAAATCCGCCGGCTCCGGCGAACCACCTGGCAGCCGCCGCGTCTATGCAGTGTACGACGCGGCGGAACACCGCTCACCGGGGGCGACCATGTCCGTCTGGTATACGGGCCTCGACCTGCGGCTTGCGGACGGTGACGGGTAGCCCCCGGCGGCCAGCGATGGCACACGCGCCGGCCGGGGGTTGTGGCAACCCCCGGCCGGCTCCGTTTGATCGATACCGCGCTCGTGATGTAGCGGCAGCCTACCGCCCGGCCACGGCGGACGGGCGGGTTCGACTCCCGCCGAGCGCTCTGGATGACGACGCCCGTATGGAGCAGCCCGGAGTGCTCGCCACCCTGTCACGGTGGAGGTCGCGGGTTCGAATCCCGCTACGGGCGCTGGCCGGTCCCGGTCGCGCGGTGGTCCGCCGGGCCGTCTGTAAAACGGCCGCCCTCCGGGGCAATGTGGGTTCGATTCCCACCCGGGGCAATGGACCGACGGCCCGTTCGTCTCGCGGCACAGGACGGCCGGTTCTCGGCCGGCAGGCGGGGGTTCGATTCCCCCACGGGTCACACGGCGGATTCACCGGGCGGGGGCGTGATGGTGTGGCCGGGTCTTCACCTCCCCCGGCGGGGGAGGTCGCCGCGCAGCGGCGGGTGTGGGGACGCGGGCTGGCGGGGTTCCCCTCACCCCGCCCCGCTGGCGCGGGGCGACCCTCTCCCTCAAGGGGAGAGGGTGAGGGCCGGGGTTGACGCTCCCGCCCGCCGGGGGTGGGTCGGCTTGGCGGCACGGGCCGGGAGGCCGGTGTCACCGGGGCCAAGCCGACCCGCCGCCCGCCGGGACGACGACATTGCGGGCGGGCGGGTGCCCAGCCGGGTCTCATAAGCCTGGCGGCCGGGTTCGACTCCCGGGCTCCGCAACTCCGGCCGGCGACCGCGCCGGCCGAACCTGGCCTGGTGGTGTAACTGGTAGCCACGTCGGTCTCAGAAACCGATGCCTTCCGGCGTGAGGGTTCGACTCCCTCCCGGGCCACAGGGGAGTGGGCAGTAGGCGGCAGGCAGTGAGCAGGAAATCCGAACGGGGGTTTTGCTCGCTGCCCGCCGCCCACTGCCCCCTGCCCGCTACGATGGGACCGCTCGCGGGCGAGGGCTGTGCCTTGCAAGCACGGCCTCGGGGTTCGACTCCCCGCGGCTCCACTGCCACCCCGGTGGTCCAACGGACAGGGCGCCACCCTCCGAAGGTGGAAGTCCAGGTTCGATTCCTGGCCGGGGTACTCCGAGCGCGGAACCCGGTACGCGGAACGCGGAGTGAAAACCGCGTCATGGTCTTCGCTCAGGGTTCCGCGTTCCGGGTTCCACGTTTCCTAAAGGGGGATGCTCCTGGGAGGGCAGGCGGCCTCCAAAACCGCCCGACGGGGTTCGAATCCTCGTCCCCCTGCTCCCGGCCCGGTCTGGTTTTATGGCCGGCCCGGCGGGACGCTGCGACGACGGTGCCGTGCTTCTATGGCCCGCCGGCACGGGCGTCGGTATAACCACTTCTCCGCACCGTCCCCCTGCCGCACGGGTCCTGCCCATGATCCCGTTCGCCGACGCCAAGGCCGTCGCCGGGCTGCTCGCCGCCGTGGCCGAGCCGACCCGGGTCCGGGTCCTGCTCCTGCTGGCCGACCGCCCCCGGCACGTCGGCGAGTTGGCCGGGCTGCTGGACATCCCGATGGCCAACATGTCCCACCACCTGGGGGTGATGCGGCAGGCCGGGCTCTTGGACCACGACAAGCGGGGCCGGCAGGTGGTCTACTGCCTGCGGCCCGGGCTGACCGCCAAGCCCGGCCCGGCCGACCGGGCGGTGTTGTGCCTGGGGCCGTACCGACTGGCCGTCCGGCGGGAGTTCGGCCCGCCCCCGGCGGTCGCCCCCCGGCGGGCGTCGGTCCGGAAGGCCCGGCCGTCCGCCTGACCGCCCGGGCGTACCTCGGTTTGGCTTCGGTGGCACAGGCCTCCCGGCCTGGGCAACACAGGCCGGGAGGCCTGTGCCACCGAACCGAGGCACGACCCCCGGGCCGGCCGGGCGTATCAGGGTACCAAGCGCGACGGAGTCCGGAACCC